>JALWEL010000068.1 GCA_027014065.1 DHVE2 group archaeon | reverse complement strand
ACTTTAATGATATTTAATTCTTTTGTAAAAATTAACACAACTAAAAATTGACGAAAGATAGACGAAAGATATTTGAAAAAGCAAAAGATAATGGGGCACATGTTCGTTTTAGATACCTCGGCGCTCATCGCCGGGCTGAAATTTCCTCCGGAGGAAATAATCATTCCGCCTTCTGTAATTTCTGAATTGAAGGAAAAGCCACCGGATTTCGCACTTTACAAAGTGATTGCTCCAGAGGAGAAGGCAATAGAAATAGTTAAAGAAGCCAGCAAAAAAACGGGTGATTTTGAAGTTCTCTCCGAAACGGATTTCGAAATTCTGGCGCTGGGCTATCGGGAAAAGGCAACAATAGTGACAGATGATTACGCAATACAGAATGTAGCCTCTTATTTGGGAATAAAATACGTTCCCGCGGGAATAAAGGGGATAAAAGAGCGAAGAAAATGGAAATGGCGCTGCACCGGCTGTGGAAGGTACTACAGGAAATACTACAAAGAATGCCCCGTTTGCGGCGCACAGCTGAGAAGGGTGAAGGACAGATAATATTTAATACGAAATTTCTCTTCAAAAATTATGAACGGGAAAATAATCAGGGTGAATTTGAGCACGGGAGAAATAAAAGAGGAAAAAGAATTGAAATACCCGGGAGGAAAAGCACTGGGGTATTACCTCATCGCCAAGAACGTTCCGCCGGGAACAAAACCTTTTTCCGAGAGAAATAAAATAGCATTCGTGCCGGGCGCGCTGAGCGGTTTATCTCCGGGAGCAAGCAAAGTGGCAGTTGTTTCCATATCCCCTGAGACTTCTCTGGTGAGCGATAGTTACGCCGGGGATAGATTCGGGCCCTTCGTGAAGAGATGGGGCTACGACGCAATTCTAATAGAAGGGAAGGCGGAGAGCATGGTCTATCTCCACGTGGGAGAAGATGTGAAAATAATAGAAGCGCCGGAGCTGAGAGGATTAGGAGTTTACGAGACTGCAGAGCAACTCTGGATGAAGCACGGAGATGGCGCGGTAGCTGCAATTGGTCCGGCAGGGGAGAATTTGGTGAGATTCGCTAACATAATGTTCGACACCGAACGCGCCGCCGGGCGCGGAGGTCTCGGCGCGGTGATGGGGTCAAAAAATCTAAAGGCGATATTTGTGAAACCAATATCTCTGGAAAATTCAAAGGTAGATATAAAGGAAAGGACGCGATGGAACGATTTGCGGGCGAAATTGTATGATGACCTCGGAGAAAGGGCATCCCCTTCCCTGAAAACCTACGGAACCACAAATGCGTTGATAAACTCTGGAAGAAGCGGAATGAGTCCTGCTTTCAATTTCTCGAGACCGCATATACCAGAAGAATTATCAAAAAAATTGAGCGGAGAAGAGGTGAAAAAATACGAGATAGAGCCGGAGCGATTCATCCATGGGCACTCCTGTCCAGTAAAATGTGCCAGATACGTGGAAATAGAATTAGATGGAGAAAAATTCAGGGTGAAGCCCGAGTACGAGAGCATAGGAATGTTAGGCGCCGCCGCGGGTGTATTCGATTTTCCCAAAGTTGCGCATCTGATTCACATTGCAAACGATTTGGGATTGGACGCCATCGCGGCCGGAAATGTTATAGGGTGGCTCTTCGAGATGGTTGAGCGGGGAGAAATAGGAATGGAAGAAGTGGGATTCGACATTATGGGTTTCGGAGATTACAACGCTGAGAAAAAATTGCTTATCCATATTGCCCATCGAATGGGAATCGGCGCCGTTCTGGCTGAAGGCGTTAAAAGGGCTTCGGAGATATTGAATCGCGGAGAAAAATACGCGGTGCATGTTAAAGGCTTAGAAGCGCCGGCATGGGATCCGAGAGGATTGCGAACATACGGATTAAGCTACGCCACCGCGGACGTGGGCGCTTCCCATTTACGAGGATGGCCTTCGCCACATTCTCTCCCGAACGATGGCCCAGCGAAGGAGTTAGTTAAATCAATGATAGAAAACAGAGATAAAGATGCGCTCTTCGACACCATGGGGCTCTGCAAGTTCGTTCCGTATGAATACGAGGACATAGAGAAAATTTATAACGTGATATACGGCGAAAATGTGCCCGAGAACATCGGCTGGAAAATTGAAACTCTCGCAAGAATTTACGATATAATGGCTGGATTGAATCCCGTGGAAGAAGACATTATTCCTGAGAGATGGTGGGAAGAGGAGAAGGAGGGCGTGGCGAAGGGTAACAGAGCATTCAGAGATTTAGAGGATTTCATAGAGGCAAGGAAAGAATTTTATCGAATTCGCGGTTGGAGTGAGTGCGGAATCCCCATGGAAGAAACTATCGAAATGTTGGGTCTGAAAGAATTTTTAAATTTGTTCCCACATTCCCTTTTCAAAGGTGATTCAAAATGCTAATATTGGTTGGATTATCCGAAGAAGAACTGAACAAAATCGAAGGGGAGAAATATGCGGTATCGAAGGAATACGTTGATTGGGTTTTGGAAGAGCTCATCGAGAAGAAACCGCCAGGTGAAAAATACGAACCTGTGGAGCGAGGAAAATTCGTAATAATGCATAACGTACCGCGGGAAAAAATAAGCGAGACTATGAGAAGCGTAAGAAACGCCGTGGAGGGAAGAGTAATATTCGCAACCACAACCCCAACCTCGCTGAAGTGGAAGATATCAGACTTGATGGAAGAATTGTTGGAAGAGGATGAGTACTTCAGGAAAAGGTAATCATTCGATTTCTATTCTTTTTCCTATTTTTACGAGCATCCCGTCCTCGGCGGCTATCGTTCTTATGCCTGTTTCCTTCCATATCCAGTCCGCCTGATACTCTGGGTTCTCGTTTAGCATTTTCAACCCGAAATGGGTCAAAATGGCAATCTCCGGTTTTATCTCACCCACGAGCTTTGCCGCCTCCCTAGTGCTCAAATGAAAAGGAATCTTCGCCCCTAAAGGTCGAGTAACTGGGAGAATCAAAACTCGGGCATTAGAATGAATATCAATTAGAGAATCGTCGTAATCCGTATCTGCCATATACGATATTATTCCGTCGGGAGTATGGAGCCTAAAACCTATTGTGGTTGGGTCGTTGTGAAAAGATTTGGTGGCTTCTATTTTCAATCTTTTAAATTTAACCTCGTCCCCCGGCTCCATCACAACTACCTTATCAACCAAGCCTCGATGATACTTTGATATTCCCGGTCCAATACCCTCTACCCCCTCAATAACACTTTTAGAACCCAACAACAATCCTTTTCTTTTGGTACCTCCATTGGTTATGCCTTCAATCAAAATTTCCCCATCTGTATAGTGATCCGTGTGGCAATGAGATATGGCAATAACATCAGTCTTTGTTGGATCCATATCCAAGCGGTGCATCTGCACCAGTGCGCCGGGCCCGGGGTCTATATGAATCTTAGCTCCGCTCTCCACATACAATCCGCCGGTAGCGCGAATCTGATATATTGTGGTGAATCTTCCGCCGCCTGTACCCAGAAATGTGATTTTCGTACTCACTTCTGGCGCTAATATCGTTATCGCATATAATTTTTGGTGTGCTTAAATATCATGGGAAAACTTATAAATTCACGCAGCCATTAACGGAGTTATGAGCATCCTGATTAAAGATTCTTTAATAGTGACGCAAAACGAAAAAAGAGAGATAAAGAGAGGCGATATCTACGTGGAGGACAACATCATTTCCGAAATAGGAAAGGTCAACGTGGAAGCAGAGTACAAATTCGAGGGAAAAAATATTGCGGTTATGCCCGGATTGATAAACACACACAACCATGTTCCAATGACATTCATGCGGGGAATCGCCGACGACGTGGACCTCTTTGAATTCTTGGAGCGTGTTTGGAAGGTTGAGGTGGGAATGACCAAGGAAGACATCTATCGCGGCTCCATAATGGGAATCGAGGAGATGCTTCGTACTGGAACCACGGCTTTCGTTGATATGTATTCCTACGAAGACGAGGTGGCTAAGGCGGTGAAAGAAAAAGGAATAAGAGGATTCTTAGGCTGGGCAGTGGTAGATGAAGAACTCACGACGCAGGGCGGCACGCCTGTTAGAAATGCGGAAGAGTTCATAAAAGAATATAGGGGTGATGAACTCGTGACTCCCCTAATCGCACCCCATGCCGTTTATACCTGCGGGGAAGAAACCCTGCTAAAAGCTAAGGACGTCGCTGATAGATATGATACTCTTATGACCATCCACATTTCAGAAACGAGAAAAGAAGTCTATGATCACAGGAAGAAAACAGGAATGAGGCCTGCAGAATGGCTGGATAAAATTGGGTTCTTGAGCAATCGCGTCATAGGGGCACACATGGTATGGCTCACACTCCGTGAGATAAAACTGCTCTCGGAGAGAGGTGTGATTGCTTCCC
>JALWEL010000067.1 GCA_027014065.1 DHVE2 group archaeon | reverse complement strand
TTTTGGGGAAGGCGCAGTTCAAACTCAAAAATTACGACTCCGCCGCAAAATATTTCGAGGAGGTTCTTTCATCGGACCTCACGAACTACGATGCGCTTTATCATCTCTCGCTCATCTATTATCTTTTGGAAGATTACCAGCAGGCTGAGAAGATGTTTCAACTGGCGGTGGGGCATTACAGGGCTGAGGTTATGGCAGACTCCGATTTCGTGGAAAGCTACGCGGACACGGAAATCAAGTTAGGAAAATACGACCTCGCGCTCCAAATTTTGGATGGCAACACGGGCGAATTAACGGAGAAGATGAATCTCCTGTACGGAATTGCAAGCTACAACATGGGCAACTACGAGAAGGCTTTGGCTCATTTAACGGCTGTGAGCGAGGATTACGATGATCAGGTGGTTTATTACAAGGTTCTTACACTAGTGGCTTTGGGGAGATTTGAGGAAGCCAACAAGCTATTCGGGAATGCCAAGGAGAGAAAGGATTTACTTTACTACCATGGATTAGTGCTTTACAATTTGGGAAAGTACGAGGAGGCTGTTGAAAAGTTCGAAGATTACATCAAAAACGAAGGAAAAATCAAGGATGTGGAATTCTACTTAGGTGTTTCATATTTCAATTTGAGCAAGTACGAGGAGGCTGTGAAGCATCTAAGCAAGGCGGAAACGATCAACGAGGAGGCTTACAAGTACGAGGCTCTCTCTTATTACTGGCTCGAAAACTACGAAAACGCTGTGAGATTCTTCGACATATGCGAAAAGAAAGGGTTCATGAGCGGCGAGATGTGGTACTATTACGGAGACTCTTTAGACAAGGTTGGAAAATCCGGATTCGAATATTACATGAAAGCGTGGGAGTTCGGTTACAAAAACTCGAAGATTGCTTATCTTCTCCTCAAGGGACATTACGAGAATGGCGAGCTGGAGGAGTCTGAAAAGTACATAAATGAGGCGTCTTCGCATTCCCTCGAAGCGCTTCTACTGGGTGCTAAAGTCCTAAGAGATCTGAAAAAATATTCCGAGGCTCTGGAACTTCTGAGGGATTCGAGCGAGCCGGAAGCGGTTATAATGCGCGCCCAAATTCTTCTGGATATTGGATCTGAGGAAGAGGCGAAGAAAGAGCTATCAAAGGTCGCGGATGTGCCGGAAGGTGCATATCATTTGGTCAAGCTTTTAGTGGAGGAGGAGAATTACGAAGAAGCTCTCAAATATCTCTCGGTGGCGGAGAAATACGGGGATGTATCGAGGGAGAAGATGTTCATCTACTTTGGCACTGGTGATTGGGAAAATGCGGTTCAAAATGCGAAAACTCTGGTGGATAGAGGAGAGCAGGTAAACGACGCCCTGAGAATCCTCGGTATTTCTCTATACAATCTCGGAAAGTACGAAGAAGCCATCGAGCACTTGGAGAAATGCAAGAGCATGGGGATGGACGTGGATAAAGAGTTAGGGTTGAGTTATTACAATGTAGGCGATTACCGGAAGGCGATTCAATATCTTTCCTCCCTTAACGCTCCTATTTTCGAGTTAGGAATGAGCTATTACAACATGGGCGAATATGGAAAAGCTTTGGAAATATTTGAAAAAGTTGAAGATGAGAAATCTATGGAGTACGCGGGACTTTCTGCCTTCAAATTGGGCAATTATGAAAAGGCGGTGGAGTATCTGGACGGGATAGAAGGGCACGAGGAAGAGCTGGCAATGGCGCATTACATGCTGGGCAACTACAGGAAGGTTGTGGAACTCCAACCGAAAGATAAAAAGATTTTAGCCATGTCCTATTACAATCTGGGTGAATTCCAAAAGGCTTTGGAAGAATTTGAGGAATTGGAGAAAAAAGACGGAGAGGATTATTACCACATGGCCATAGCCAATCTCCGCCTAGGAAAATACGAAGATGCGGAATACTATTTTGATTTGGCCCAGAAATCCGGATACGAAGGAGATATTGGGGTGTTCAAGGGCATAATCGCCTATTCTAAGGGAGATTATTCCACCGCGGCCATGCTCCTAAAAAATTCCAAGGACAGAGAGGACAGAGAAACGGAGAAGATGTACGCAATCTCGCTTTATCACATAGGGGATCTGAGGGGTGCCGTTAAGCATCTGAAAGATTTGGACGATGAAGAATCGAAGAAGTACTACGCTCTGGCCCTGATGGCCTTAGGGAGTGAGAGGGAATTGAGAGAAGCGAGGGATATATTTTTGCAAATCAAAGATAACAAGAATGCGGCAAAATGCAGTATGCTCTTAGGAGATTACGAAGATGCCCTCAAGCTCCTCTCTACATTCGGAGATGAGGAATCCATAGCAATTAAATTCGAAGCCCTTATCCGTTTGGGAAGGGATGAGGATGCGGTGGAGCTTTATCCCAAGCTTAGCGAGGAGGAGAAGGAGAAATATGCCAAGGATATGGTGAGCATCCACATATCAAATGGCGAATACAAAGAAGCGAAAAATCTTATTGAGAAGTATTTCCAAGAGGATTTCGACTGGTTTTTGTTGCGCTCCAAGCTGCACATCGCTGAAGGGAATTACAAAGCTGCTATGAACGATTTGACTCATGCCAAGAAGATAAACCCCAAGAGCAAGGAGATTTCCAAGTATTTAGCTCCTATTTATCTGAACATGGGGGAGGTGGATAAAGCTCTGAAGGAAGCGAAGAAATCCGTGAGGGATTTTCCGGGGGATGCGCTCTGCTGGTACAATCTGGGCGTGGCGTATCAGAGGAAGGACAATCTGAAGAAGGCCATGGAAGCTCTGAAAAAAGCGGTCGAGATAGACGATGGAATGTGGGACGCGTGGCGTCTCATTGGTATGATTCAAATCAAGGAGCACGATTTCGAAAACGCTTACGCCTCGCTTTTGAAGGTTGATAAGAAGATCGAAAATCGCGACATCAAATTCCTTCTGGCAGTGAGCGCCTACGAGCTGGAGAAGCACGAGGAGGCTTTGAAATATATAGATGAAGCGCTCGCCATGAGGAGAGACCCCATAGGGCTCTATTACAAGGCGTTGATTCTTTCAGATCTGGGTAGGAAGGACGAGGCAATATCGATATTGAACGAAGCTTTGAGGCTCAAACCGGATTTCGTGGACGCGAGAAAGCTCTTAGGCTCGCTTATGGGAGGTGAGTGATTATAGGAAGGAAGAAGAATAAGGGAAGAAGTCGGAAAAATAAGGCGAAAAAGAAAGAAAAAGTTGAAATGGTGGAGCAGGAGTTAAAGGTGACAGCAGAGAGCGTAGCTGATGAAAAAACCATCGAAAATGAGGAAATGAAAGGGGAAATCGAGGAGAAAAAGGAAGGGGATAATGCGGGAAAAATCACGAGTGAGGATAAAAAGGATGAAGAAGGGGAGAAAGGAGGACTGGTTTCCTCGCGGGGCATGGTGAATGGAAGGGGCGCCGTGAATGGAAAGGGGTTAGTGAATGGTAATGGACTAATAAATGGGCACGGGTTAATTAACGGTAAAGGTCTAATCAACGGAAATGGATTGATAAATGGTAAAGGATTGATTAACGGTAAGGGCTTAATTAATGGCAAGGGGCTTACAAACGGGTTCAGCGCGGTAAATGGCAAGTACGTGGACATGAAGAAAATTCTAAAGCGAGGCTATGTGAACGGGGAGAAATTGGAGATAGGGGATGTGAAGCGGCTCTTCAGCTATGACAAGCGCAGGAGAATAAAGGAGAATATATACGGGGAGCAAAACAGGCGATTGATAGGAATCATAATTTTGGTGATAATTCTCATAGTTCCATCCTTCGTGTATTTTGTTATGCCCGGCGGGGGCATAAAGATTGACGGCAATTTCTCAGATTGGAGCGGGAAAAATCCTATTTACGAGTATGGGAACATGATTTATCTCCACCTCCACGTACCACAGGTAATTTCGCCCACAAATCACTATTACTACATATTGCCGGCAAATGGCACCGAGGCTGTTTCGACGGATAACATCACAGATTACCAATTCAAGCGCGGAGATATCCTCATATCAATCGGGGGCAACGGAGACCCGAAAAACGCCGTTTACAGCGTGTTTAAAGGAGGAAACGTGAAAGACCCTGCCAACTGGGAAGGTCCAATCGATATGAGATACGCGTTCAGCGGCAATCAGGCGGAGCTCGCAATTTACAAACCACAGAATTTCGGAGATGTGCATTACTCTGTGTCCTTCGGATTCCAGCGTGGACCTCTGGGGGAAAATGTGGCTCCTCCTATATCCTCCACTTCTAAGGGATCTTTGGTAGCTAAGGAGCAGTGGCTGTCTCCGGAAATAATAAATCACACTGAAGAGAGAATAATGAACGTCACCCTTCGGGCATACGGCTCGGGGGTGGAAGTGAAAGGGCTGAGGTTCAAAAGCCCCGATTACGCGAAATTCGAAGGAATTATA
>JALWEL010000066.1 GCA_027014065.1 DHVE2 group archaeon | reverse complement strand
ATGTGAAAGGGAAGTTAGGCGACAAGTTTTACATTAATCTGAAAATATTTTGGAATATATTTAGAAGATCGTTTATAAGATTCAGAGATGATACATTACAATGGAAAATTGTATACAAAAATCAGGAGACAGAATATGATATAATATGGGTGCTAAATAATGCTTTTATTGAAGAAATAAATAGAGATGAAAAGAAGATAATAATAAGCGAGTTTCGGTCAAAAAATGAGAAAATAGTAAAAGGGATATTAACTCGTTCTTTATTAGAAGATCCTTATGTTAATGATAATGTCCAACAGATTGGCGGAATTAAGAATGAGAGAATAAAGGAATGGGGGGAATTTATACATTCAGATTATATTGGTAGTTTATACCTTAGGAAATTAGACAGATGGTTAGATGAAGTCAATGTGCCTACAAATTTGGAAAAATCGCTAAAGAAATTGAAATCTTTATACTCTAAAAGAAGAATTGAAATTTTAGATGTGATGTATGATACTGAAAAGGTTAACAGAGACGCATATATCATTTAATGTTTTAGATAATTCCCCAAGTCTACTTATGACAATCAATATATTTAAAGAACTGAATTTTTATGCTCTTTCCCCCTCATAATCCACTCCCAGAGGGGCATAACTGAGATTTTTGTGTTGTTCACCACGAGGTCATCGCGTTGATCCCATGTTATGATTTTTAGTTTTTTGCAGGAGGTGGCTTTGCTGAAACTTATAAGAGGCTTTACTTCCCTGCTCCTGTTTTCATCGTTGAGCTCAAATGTCACCTGTATTCCCTCAACGGGTTTATCATTCTTAACCACTATGAAATCCACCTCGCCTCCATTTTTCCAGTAGAATACATTTTCGTATCCATAGCGACGTATGAGTTCTAAAAACACAACATTTTCAAGAAGTCTTCCACTATCTCTGACTCCGAAATGATGGGCGATGCCGGGATCCACAGGATATATTTTTGAGATAGATAGTTCTCTTTTTCTCAATGACGGATAATATTTTTTTACAAAGAAAAATATGAAAGTATCGTTAAAATACTCAGAATACTGGTAAAGGGTCCTTTTAGCCACATCAACTCCCCTGCCTTTCAATGTGTTATATAGTTTGTGTATTGAGAACTCCTTAGATGTGGAGGAAATCATAGATTTAAACATGAATTTAATCAACCAAGAATTTCGAATAGAATACCTTTCCATAATATCCTTGAAAATAACCAGATTTACAAAATCCTCATAAAATCTTGGAGCGAGTGATTCTTCAAGTGCAACATCTGGAAAACTGCCCATGAAATATCTGGAAAGATGATTTTTTATTTTGCTCACCAGCGTGGATGATAAATGAGATGGAATATGAAACTCTTTGAATTCGAGATATTCTGTAAATGAAAGTGGCATAATGAAATGGGTTAAGCTTCTCCCCCTCAGAGAGGTGGAGATTTCCTTGGAGAGAAGTTTGGAGGAGGAGCCGGTAACAACTATGTGATATTTTTTAGATTCGTGTAATTCTCTAACCGCATTCTCCCATCCAGGGACATTCTGCACTTCATCGAGGAGTATGTACTCCGGTTCATTGCCAAAGATTTCAACATAATTTTTCACAATGTTTAGAATATCTTTTGGGTTTGTATCCACAAGTTCAATATCCTCAAAATTCAGATACAGAAATTTCTCATAATTGTTTGCTTTTATTATATTATAGAGAATGTAGGTTTTCCCGGCCCTACGCGGACCTGTTAAACTAAACACAAAATTTTTTGTCATTTTGATATCAATATTTCTCTCGTAAATGTTTAAAGAGCGGAGCATCTCGTACTTATCCTCGATATACATCTCCAGTTCTCGCCTATACATGGCTACATATATGAGGAAATATTATTAATATTTTTCTCCATACAAGTTTACAGATGTGAATAAATGCCATGAACCACCTATTTTTACGCCCCTTTCTTTTAAAGTTACTTAAACTGGAAACCCACACATAGAAATCTGCAACTCTTAAATATCCGGGAACCGTAATTCATGAATCTGAGTTCAAGAATGATGGTTAAAGAATGTGAAACGGAGGAGCTCAATAGCATCGGCAGGAGAGAGGGGAGTATCAATCATAAAATTTTCTTGGCTATATCATTATGAAACAGGCATTTAGGGGCAAGGGCGAATGGAGAAACGAAAAAGGATATTGAAAAATTTAAGAGGAAAACAGAGGATTTTTAATGCAGAGAGATATTATTCACTAAAATGAAAATAAAAGGTAGTGGCAATATCTAAATTCTAACACCGAAGGATTTGTTAGCGCAGGTATAGCGAAAAAGGTTTATACAGCCAAGTGGATTAAGATAAGAATGCACGAGATGCACATAACAGGGGTGAAAATTGCGTACTATTACATCTGCCACACCAAACTATGGCTATTCTCCCACGACATAACGATGGAGCGGGAGAACGAGAACGTCGAATTAGGAAGATTTCTCCATGAGTCATCGTATTCCGGGCATAAGGAGGTGAATATAGGGGACATATCCATCGATTTTGTTCGCCATGGCGAGAAGATAGAAGTGCACGAGATAAAGAAGAGCAGAAGCATGGAGATGGCGCACATAATGCAGGTTGTTTATTATCTGTATTATCTCAAAAGGCGCGGAATAGAGGCAAAGGGAATAATTGATTATCCGAAGATGCGAAAGAGAAAAGAGATAGAGCTTACGGAAGAATACGAGAAAGAAACTGAAAAAGCAATGCAGGAAATAGAACGTATAAACTCTGGACCTATGCCAAAGCCAAGAAGAAAGAAGATATGTGAAAAATGTGCATATTACGAGTTTTGTTTTGGAGGCGATGAAGAATGAAAGAGAATTTTTACATAACAAAACATGGCAAGCTGGTTAGAAAGGAGAACACAATTTACTTTATAGATATGGACGGTGAGAAGCATTTGCTACCTCTCAACAAAATCTCATCAATATACGCTTACGGCAGGGTTACATTAACTTCAGGAGTGATTTCGTATTTTGCTAAAAACAAGATACCAGTGCATTTCTTTAACAAGTATGGATTCTACACATCCTCCTTTTATCCCAGAGAGAAGTACGTTTCAGGTTTGGTTGCAGTGAAGCAGGCAGAGCATTACTTAGACAACAATAAAAGAATGAATCTAGCAAAAAAATTTATAGATGGGGCTGCTGGAAATATCATAAGAAATCTGAGCAGGTGGAAAATAGACAGGGGAAAGATCGATGAGTACCGGGCAAAAATAGAAACAACCCGAAATGTTCAAGAGTTAATGGAAGTTGAGGGAAAGATTAGAGAAACCTATTATGCTTTGGTAGATTCCATCCTGCCAGAAGAATACAGGATGATCAAGCGAGTACGCCAGCCACCCAATAATAAAATGAACTCACTAATCAGCTTCGGAAATTCACTTATGTACACAACAGTGCTATCCGAAATATACAATACCCAGCTTTATCCCGAGATTTCTTTTTTACATGAGCCCTCTGAACGCAGATTTTCTCTCTCGTTGGATATTGCAGAAATTTTCAAGCCAATCGTTATTGATAGAATAATATTGAAGCTGGTGAGAAAAGGCATGCTCGATGAGAAAGATTTTCGGGATGATCTCAATGCTGTTCTATTAAGTGACTCCGGCCGCAGAAAATTCTTACAGGAGTACAACGCCAAATTGAAATCCACCATAACTCACAGGGGACTGGGCAGGAAAGTTTCAATACAGAGAATGATAAGAATCGAATGCTATAAAATAATCAAACACATAATCGGTGCGGAGGAATACAAACCTCTAATTGCATGGTGGTAAAATGTATGTAATAATCGTTTATGATGTGGGTGTGGAAAGGGTGAACAACGTACGCAAATTCCTCAGACAATATATGATGTGGAAGCAAAACTCTGTGTTTGAAGGAGAACTCACTCCCGCAGAATACGAAAGGGTGAAAAAAGGAATAAAAGAAATAGTTAACAAAGATCTTGATTTCGTGATTTTTTATTCCGTTAGAGATAGAAAATACTTGAAAGTCGAAGAAGTGGGTGAATCAAAGGTAGAAACAGGAAATATCTTATAATTTTATTTTTCATTTAGAATTTTTTAACGCTTCTTTATAAACCATTTCACTCATCACGCAAACGTCAAAATATTTGAGAGAGTAGATAAAACATACTTTCTGTAGAATAAGATTTCTCCAAAATATTTATTAACATGATTTACCATTATTTGCTTGGTTAAAATAAGACCATGGTGGGATTGAAATACCCTTTCTCCCATCCCTTCCTCTTCGGTTTTTTTCTAAGTTAAAATAAGACCATGGTGGGATTGAAATTCTGCGACTTCATATCGTTGAAATGCGTCTGCATTCCTGTTAAAATAAGACCATGGTG
>JALWEL010000065.1 GCA_027014065.1 DHVE2 group archaeon | reverse complement strand
AATAGCCAAATCAAAAGTTACGGTAAGCCATGAGGAATGCGTGTTCAAAGGCAGTGATGTGGACAAATGGTTGATTAAGTGGTAGATGAGTGAAACAAACCGAGAAATCATAATATATATAAATAATTACTTTTCATCTCGAGGCCCTGCAATTGGATCAAACGGTGAGGTGTATGTTTGCGACTCAGAGGACATGGTGCATTCATGGGGCTCGGATGGAAGTAATGGGAGAACAATCGGAGTAGGGGGAGATGTGGCCATTGGCCGCGACGGGACGCTCTACGCCGGTACCAACATGTTCTACGCAATCAACCCGGACGGCACGTACAAATGGAAATTCAAAATTCCGACGAATCCGAATGGAATAAACATGGACAACGTTCCCGCAATAGGGAGCGATGGCACAATTTATTTCGGTACCTCGACTGGATTTCTTTATGCGCTAAATTCCGATGGCTCGGTGCGGTGGAAATACACGCTGGATTCAGAGATATCGGTGGGCCCAGCAATCGGAAAGAGCGGAGAGATTTACGTAATCACCGACGAAGGAGAGCTCTACGCCATTGGTGGCTCCTCTGGCAACGGAGGAAATGATGGAGAGAATGGCAGTTCGGGAGGATCTTTTGGAAGCCTCATGGATTCTCCTGAAACTCAGATGATGGTCATTGCGGGAATAGGGATTATAAGCGTAGCCGTAGCCGCTGCCGTGCTGCTCCATAAGAGGCGGTGAATATGGCAGATATTAAATCACAACCGCCTCGTACATCTCTTCTTTTTTAAGAATATCGCTCGGGTCTTTCATTTCCTCGTATTCTATTTCGCCAATTTTTTCTAATATTTTCCCAAAGCTGCCGAATTTTAGCTCCGGGTCTATGTCAATAAGAGAAAACAATTTATACGAACTTCTTTCTTTTCTGAGGGTTTCTATCATAAATATCTTTTTTGAAATTTCCAAATCCTCCGGGGTTATTTTCAAATTCTCAATGAAATTTACGAATTTTTTCTTTGCCTTTTCGTAATCATTATCGTTTAAACCAATGTATGCGAAGAAACCTCCTTTTCCGTGATGCCATTCCACACGTGATTCTACCATGTACGCATCTCTGTGAAATTTTTTCCAAAAAGGTGAGGAAGGGTAATTGCCTAAAATTGTGGAGAGAAGAAATGCACGAAGGTCATATTTTTCCAGAGGAAAGCCGTATACAATCTCTGCGTTATTCAATCCTTTTTTAACAACAATCTTTTTATTCTCCCACTCTCTTATTCTCCTCTCTGGAAATTCTTCACCATGGGGGACGCGCAGAGAATCAATGTCTATGCACTCAGGCACAAGCAGAATAGAATTTCCTCCGTGATAATATTTTTTGTGCCAAACTCTCAGGTCATCTATGTCTATATTTTCTAAGTCTTCCATGGTTCCCATACTCTCGTGAAAATCCCATTTGAAAACCATGTTTTTAGCATATTCGTATGCGAGCTCCCATGGAGTATAATCTTTCTTCTGCACGATTGAAGTAATTATTTTGCTCATTTTTTCTTCTTCCACTTTATCAGACGGGAAAGAGGGGTTATAAACAAGGGACAACAGGATTTTCAAAATATCCTCTGCGTCTTCAGGAAGAGATGAGAAGAAAAACACTGTTCTGTCGGGTAAAGTCTCTCCGTTGAGCGTCACTCCGTATTTTGCAGTTTCATCATCCGGATTAACATGCTCTTCATTACCAAGAAAAATTGCATGCTCCAAAAAATGAGATATTCCTCTTCTTCCCACGGGCTCATGGCTCCAGCCCACGTTCACGCTCAGAAGAACATCTGCCAATTTACTTCCTTTATCTTTTACCTTTACGATTTTCATGGAATTCAAAATTTTAATGACGTACAAAAATTTTCCCCCGCAGATGATTTTTCGCTCTCCAGAAGAAAAACAATAAATACCATGATTTGAATTCATGCCCGAGTCAGATGGTTGAAGACGAAATTTTGAGCGAGAATTTGGGCGAAGAGGAAAAGCCCGAAAATGAAAGGTATGTGCCCATAGCACCCGCGCCGCGCGGGAGCTCGACGAAAAAAATAGTTCTCCTTTTAGTCTCTTTCATCGCCATAATCGTGATTTTGCTCGTAGTCCTTATGGCTTTTTTTCAGCCAAGTATTGTGGGGAGGTGGCATATCACTAAGATGGAGTACTCCATATTCAGCAGCGAAATCGACGAAACATTCGAATTTTATCCCAACGGCACCGGCTGGGTGAAGAATCAGGGAATAACGGAGCATTTCCAATGGGAATTCGCCGGAAAAGATAAGGTAAATTTGACATTTAGGAGTGGAGGTTATTTGGTAATATCTTACAAGATAGACGGGGACAAAATCACCATGAAGTATGACAACTCCTTCGGCCAAGAGGTAACCCTCTACGGCAAGAGGGTGTCTTAATTACCTTTTTATAGATTGCAGCCATGAATGGTTGTGGTACTTATGGATATCCACGAGGCAGTTAAATATGGTGAAAAATTAGGCGGGGATTATGTTGAGATTCGCTACGAGGAGATAAATCGGAGCAACATCGAACTTAAAGATGGAGTGTTTCATTCCCTCACCGAGAGGAAATCAAAGGGTTACGCGGTTCGAGTTTTATCAAGAGGTGCATGGGGCTTCGCCACAACTAACAAAGATTTGAAGAGAGCGGTTGAGGATGCATGCAACCTGGAGATTTCTCCCTCTCGAGCTATAAGAGAGAGGATAGAATTAGCGGAAATTCCAGTGAATAAAGACAGGGTAAAGAGCAAGATGAGAATCAAGCCGCAGGACGTGGATTACGAGGATAAAGCCAAGCATGTGCGAAGATTGGAAAAACTTCTGAAATCTAAAGACTATGTGAAATCCTCTCAGGTTCGATACGAAGATGCCCACGGAAAAAAGATTTTGGTAACCAACGAGGGCACTGAGATCGAGTGGGATATCAATTACATTCTCCAATACATATGGCTCACGGGAAAAGACGGAAACGAGCGCGGTGCCGCCCGAAATATGATTGGCAACGTGGACAAAGGGTGGGAGCTCTTTGAGGAGGAGAGATTCTCCCCGGAGCACATTGCGGAGGAATTGCACAGGAAGCTTTACAATCAGATGCACGGCATAGCGGTGAGAAGAGGGGAATTTCCAATAGTGGCCGGGCCCATAATCGTAGGGATAATCGCCCATGAAGCTTTAGGACACTTAGCGGAAGCGGATTTGACAATCAACTCACCGTTTAGGGATCTGATTGGCAAGCGAATTGCTCCGGAGTTCGTTAGCATGAGCGACAGAATAGTTGAAGGGGGCTTCGGAAACAACATTTACGATGATGAAGGAACCCGAATTAAAGATGTACACATCATAAAGAATGGCATTTTGAACGAAATAATGCTGAATCGCGAGTACGCGAAGAAATGGGACATGGAGCCCAATGGCCACGCGAGGGCGGAGGATTACAGTTATCCTCCGATAATAAGAATGCGGAATACGGTGTTCGAGAAGGGGGATCATACCTTGGAAGAAATGGTGGAAGAAATAAAATTCGGCTACTACCTCGTTGATTTCCGCGGTGGCCAAGCGGAGCTCAACTCATCGTTCCAGGTGGGTGTTCAAGAGGGCTATGTGATAGAGAACGGCGAAATAGGAGAGCCCATAAAGGACACATCCATAAGTGGAATAGCAATCGAAACTCTGAAGAATATAGAAGCCGTGGGCAAGGATTTCGATATTGAATACGGGATATGTGGCAAGGGCCAAAGCGCGTTCGTGAGCTCCGGGGGCCCGCACATGAAGATAATGAAATCCATAACGGTAGGTGGTGAAAAATGAACCTGATAAATTACGGGGAGAAGTTCTTCGACGAGATAGAGATACATATCCTTCGAAGAAGGGAGATAGGTGCAAAGGCCGAACTGAACCAGATTTCTTCCTCATCTTCAAGCGATTTAAGCATGGCAGTCATTCGAGGAGTGAAAGATTCGCGTGTGGGGATAAGCGTAGTTGACACGGACGATGAGGAGAGAATAAAGGAAGGAATAGAAGCGGCGTACAAGCTTTCGAGGATAAACGAAAAGGACGAGAATTGGCCCGGATTTCCGGAGAAGCAGAATTACACGGGGGAAAGCATAAATGCCTATGAGCCCAGGGATGTTGATTACTATGTGAAATCCCTAACGCTCAGTTTGAAGGATATTTCGGAGAAGAAAAGGGACGCCATGGTTGTGGGCGCGGAGATGGGAACAGCTTGGCTCACCAGCAGGATTATGAACTCAAATGGAATCGACGTTGAGCAGAGCGATTTTCTCTCGTATTATGTTCTCGTCATGATGGCTAGGTACGGAGAAAAGGTGACCCCGAGCATATTCGATATGGATGTGCAAAAGAAGGGGGAACTCAATACAG
>JALWEL010000064.1 GCA_027014065.1 DHVE2 group archaeon | reverse complement strand
TATCTCTGAGGTCCAGCATGAGGTTCATTACGCCAGCGCGAATGGACACATCGAGCATGGAGACTGGCTCATCCGCTACTATGAACTTTGGCCTAAGAACTAAAGCCCTTGCAATTGCAACCCTCTGTCTCTGACCACCGCTCATCTCGTGGGGGAACCTGGAAAGATACTCTTCGGCAGGTCTTAACCCCGCATCTTCCAATGCTTTAATTACCATTTCAACCTTGTCATCGTAAGTTTCTCCGATCCCATGTATGATGAGCGGCTCCATAACTGTCTTTTGCACCGTAAATCTGGGATTCAGCGACTCGTACGGATCTTGGAATATCATCTGGACATTTCTCCTGTAATTCTTTAGGGCTTTTCCGGATAGCTTCGCTATATCCTTACCTTCGAATATAACGCTTCCAGCCGTGGGGTCCTCAAGCCTTGTGAGTAACCTTCCAGTGGTGGTCTTACCGCATCCAGATTCTCCCACTAATCCTATTATTTCCCCCTCGTGAAGCTTGAATGAGATTCCATCCACAGCTTTCACGTAGAGGGGCTCTCCCATGAACTTGAACATTCCGGTATGCAGCTCAAAGTACTTCTTGAGATTTTTCACTTCAATAACTACCCTTCTGTTATCATTCTCATCTGTCATCTTACTCACCACCACTCAATTCACCGTAAAGTTCCTCTGCAAAGTGGCATTTTGAGAAATGCCCTGGCGAGATCTCAACAACCGGAGGTTCCTTCTCCAGGCATATGTCCTTAGCGTACGGACAGCGAGGCGCAAACCTGCACCCTTTGGGAGGATTCGCAAGATCAGGAGGCGAACCTGGGATTGCCCTAAGTTTCTTCTTCTCACCCTTTATACTTGGGAATGCTTTGAGAAGCGCTTCCGTGTAGGGATGTGCTGTTTCTTTGAATATCTCCCTGGCTGTACCCTTTTCCACTAAATGCCCAGCGTACATGACTGACATCTTGTGGGCCATCTCAGCCACCACACTCACATCATGGGTAATTAAAATCATGGCAACATTCTCCTTCTTCTGCAATTCCACCATCTTACCCAATATTCTATCTTGGGTAACCACGTCCAAAGCAGTAGTGGGCTCGTCTGCTATTATGAGATCAGGGTTGAGGGCCATAGACATTGCTATCATCGCCCTCTGCTTCATACCCCCACTATACTCGTGGGGATAATTATCTATTCTATCCTTTGGAATTCCCACCAAATCATAGAGCTCTTCGACTCTCTTTCGAGCCTCCTGCTCAGTCATATCCTCATGGGCCAAAATGGCTTCTATAATCTGATCCCCAACCTTGTACACGGGATTAAAAGCGTTCATAGCACCCTGGAAGATCATGGATATCCTCTTCCACCTGTATTTTCGCATATCCGCATTGAATTCATCGATTTTTCTATATCCCGGGTAATTTTTGCTCGGATATGTACCCATTTTGATTAAATCTTTTCCGTCGAAGATTACCTTCGAATCGGCCTTCAGGTAAGCGTTGTTAGCTAACAATTGTGTTACTGCATATCCAGTAGTCGTCTTACCGCATCCAGATTCTCCCACAAGACCCATAGTTTCGCCAGGTTTGAGTGAAAAGTTCACGTCATCCACGGCGTAAACCCACCCAGACTGGATCTTGTAGTGCACGGAGAGATTTTTCACGGTTAGTAAATCTGCCATCTGTATCACCTCTTCCTCAAACGCGGGTTGACTATTTCATCGAATGCCCTACCCACCAAATAGAAGGCTAAACTGAGTAAAGCAATGAAAATACCGGGCATTAACAGCCAACCCCATGCATTGGGATTAGTCACCTGTCCATACATGCGCAAGAACTGAAGCATCATTCCCCACGACACTGAATTGGGATCACCCAGGCCAAGGAAAGCCAATGCAGCTTCCGAAAGAATAGCTCCTGCAACACCGAAAGTCATATACAGGAAAGTCAGCGGAAGCACGTTGGGGAATATGTGCACTGTAATCATCCTCGCGTTAGATGCACCTGCAACCCTCGCAGCATCCATAAAGGGCCTACCTTTGAGAGATAGGGTCACGGCACGGATAACCCTAGCTATGCCGGCCCACCCTAACACGGATATGATTAGAACGATGTTCCAGATACTTGGACCAAGGATTGCCGCTAAGAGAAGCATTATCACCAGCCCAGGAAGAGTTAGAATTATGTCCACTGTTCTCATGATTATTATATCTATCCATCCTCCATAGAAACCAGATATAATTCCTATAAAAGTACCCGCAAGCACTGAAATGAACGCTGCAGTTAAACCAACTATCAATGAAGTTCTGGAACCGTAGACGAGCCATGTCCAGACATCATGGCCTTCATAATCTGTTCCAAACAGATAGAAATTACCCGAATACCTACCATGTCCAAATGGAGGAATCACAATTGTGGGAATTCTATGGCCACTATCCGCTTGAAGGTACAGAGTATTTTCTTTTGTGACTACTCCAATATACCCTCCACTATTTGCACTCCCCAGAATGTTACCCAGATACACCATGGGGGTTGCCATTCCCTGAGAAACCATGAATGACTTATAAAGACCATACACATTTAAAGCACCTGTATTATTATCGAATTTTGTATAGAAACTATCGTTTAGTTGGTAAATTGCGCCTTCTTTTGTGCTCACGTAATAAGTGCTGGTTTGCTGCGCATACTCAGATACGTACTGGATTGAGCCGCGAAGAACTATGTAGTTACTAAGTGCAGAGGTATTACCTACCGCAGGAGCAATCTTCCCAACTATACCCCCACCGTTTGCGGTACCATATATAATAAAATAGGGCTGTCCAGTTGTTTGTATGTGCATCAGATTTACAGTTCTTATCCTGGTGTCTCCACTGTTAAAAGAGATTGTTTTATTGAAGGCAACCGTTCCATTTTTCACATATAAGCCAAAGGCATAGTTATTGTCGCAAAGTACCCCGTACATATCCAATGAAGGCCTTATTTGCGAATATACTTTAGCAGAGGCATACATCAAGGCATCTGCATTCTTACCGAGTGGTGGATGCGTTTGTATAATAGGGTTCTCCCACGCTAAATGGAGACTAGAAACGCCAGTAATTACTCCTTCGTTATTATCTTTTATCAATGTGATATTGTATCTATAAACGTAGTCCTTGGTAGGGATAATTATCCATGTTTCTTCATCGGAACCAGTTCCCCAAGCCACATGCATCCTTATTTTGGGATTGGCAACAATCGTAGAATTAACGGTGAAATTATATGCAAAGTGGTGCACATGAACACTCGCCAAACCACCAATACTTTCCTTGTAGTATGACCAAATAAACAAAGAGACATTTCTGTTAGATGCAACAGCCACAGCAATTGTACCATGATGACTCGTTGTGTTCTCATCCCAAATGTTGGAGTAGTATTCAATTGGATAATTATATTTAACAGTTATAGGATTTTTGAAGGAGTTCTGTGTGTCCAAATATTCACCGTATCTATAAACCATAGGATACAAATACAAAGAATTGTTCGAGACTCCGAGTACCTTTGTGTTCTCCTCTAAGTACACCATGTTTTTCATACCCACCGGTATTTTCTTTTCCACTGGATCTTTTAATCTTAGAAGAAGTTGTGCAGAAGTGTTTCTGGGATACAAATATCCCTTTCCTGAACTGGAATAAATCCAAATACCGGCAATGGGCGGTCTCCCGTGAGAAATTGGTAATTTAATTGATACAGGCGAATGCCAATCACCCTGAGTTGGAATGGTTTTTGTATAATTATCTATCTCAAACAGGTCACCCGCGGGAGCGAGATATCCAGTAGAGTATGTATACGGTATGACAGGTGCAAAAATAGCAATGATGAGAAAGAACAAAATTATCCCTAAACCCACCATTCCTAACTTGCTCTGTTTAAACAATTTCCAATTCGCCTTAAAGCTCCGTTCCATGCTCCTTTTCATTTCATCCCATCTTACAGACATCCATAACACCTCCTTACTGAATCCTCACTCTCGGGTCAAGCACTCCGTACAGCAGATCCGCTACAAAATTCCCAATCAATACAAGCAATGTTATCAAGTAAAGAGTAGCATAGACCACCGGCAAATCCAATTGCATAAGTGCAGATATATAAAGCAAACCCATACCAGGATAGGTGAACACTTCCTCTGTGATAACACCGCCAGCAACAGTGAAAGCCAATGCAAGGACAAAAGAGGTCACCAAAGGCAAAAGAGCGTTTCTAGCTGCATGCTTATACAACACGGTTTTTTCAGACAATCCCTTAGCCTTTGCAGTAACAATGTACTCTTCACCCATAACATCTAGCATACTTGTCCTCATAAGTAATGTAGTTCCTGCCAAGCTTATTAAAAGCAACACTATCAAAGGTAGAGTAAGGGCCTTGATATACTCGATGGAAAAG
>JALWEL010000063.1 GCA_027014065.1 DHVE2 group archaeon | reverse complement strand
GCCATGTATCTCCCGGGCCGGAAAGCCCATGTCCCTCAATCTTCTAGCTAAATTTTGAACCATCAGCTTTGTATTGCAGAAAATTAAGTATTTTCCTTTCTCTTCCCGCAATAATGTCGCTAATTTGCTTATCTTCTCCCTCGGCTCCACCTCAACGTAGTACTGCTTTATCTTCTCGGGGGATATGCTATCCGTTGACAGAATTATCTTCTTCGCATTTTTCATGTATCTCCTCGCCAGCTTGACCACTTCCTCGGGCATGGTGGCCGAGAAGAGAAACATTCTTCTATTGGGGTTCGCTTTGGATATTATCCACCGAATATCGTCTATGAATCCCATGTCCAGCATGCGGTCCGCCTCATCTAACACTAAAAATTTGAGCTTTGACAAATCCAAATACCCACGGCGCATTAAATCCATCACTCTTCCGGGAGTTCCCACGATTATGCTGGCAGGAAGATTTTTAATCTGATTTTCCATGCTGACACCGCCGTATATTGCAACGGTTCTCACTCCGTAATTTTTTGCGATGCTCCTCGCCTCCTTCTCCACCTGCTGCGCCAGCTCGCGGGTCGGCACTAAAATCAACGCTTCGTTTCCCTTGCCGTTTATCCCTTCAAATACCGGTATGAGAAAAGCCAGAGTCTTGCCAGAACCAGTCTTGGATTGGACTATGACATCTCCCTTCATGGCGAAAGGAATGGCCTTCTCCTGCACATCGGTTGCCTCAGAAAAACCTCTCTTTTCAAGGGCTTTCTTTGTTCTCTTATCTATGTCCATTTCTTCGAAATTCATACTATCACCTTCTAAACACATGGACAGCTGAACTCACTAGTAGCCCTAGGAATCACCTGCCCCATGCGATGCCATACGGCGCATGGTATTTAAAACTATGCTCGGAAAATATAAATGCAAAGAATGATATCAATTTCCATGGAGAATCCCTACGCGAAGATGCTCCGCCTCGTGCTCCTCTCGCCCATAGGTATTTTGGGTGCGGGATTTCTCACTCTCGGCGCTGCGGGCATATTTCTCTACGGTATTTTAATCGCATATCGACCTTCATTGGTTTACCAGTGGCAGAGCTGGGTTTACCCCCTTATATTTCTCTCATTGGCGGCGGTTTTCATTTATTTTTCCCTCTTTTCTCTCCGAAGGAATTCGCTGAAATTCCTGGAAGATGTTCGAAGCGAAGAGGAAAAAATAAGGAAAGGAATCATGAAGAGCGAAGAAGAAAGCTCGGAGTTCGGGCCAAACAATAGAGATATGGAAATATTGAAAATAATAAAAGATTCAGGCGGGTACGTACCTGTTTTAAGGCAGCAGCTCATAGATTCTCCCTTCTCAATTGGGGACGGGGTGAAGAGCATAGCCAAACTTTCCCTACTAAAACACCTCCGGATTCCAGAGGAAAAGGGAATGAAGATAACAATCACCCCAAAGGGCCTAGACGCAATGGAATTACCACCTGTGACCTTTGCCTCGCTGGTGCCATGGGATATATCCCTGATGCTCATCCGCGCAAATCTTCTTTACCGCGAGGGAAACTACGAGAAGGCGATACTGGAAGTTTACAATCTCTTAGAGAAGGTGTTTAAGGTGCATCTGATTCCCACGATTCCAGATTACCGCGAGAAGTGGAACGAAAGCATCGCTAAGAAAGTGGGAAACAACGAGAAAGAGATGAAATTGTATTCTTGGAACGGCGAAAAAACTATCTCGTCCCTCAACGCACTCTGGAACTTTTATAAGAAAAATGCCGCGCTGGGCAGAAAATGGAGCGAGTTGGGAGACATGGAAATAAAGAGTGTGGAGAGAGAAAAAGCTCTTTTGGATGATAAGAAAATGGCGGATAAAATCGTCGATGTCGTCGCGGACACTCGGTCACGATACGCACATAATAAACCCGGCGGGAAGTACAGGAAGGACGCATATCGAATAATAAAGCTGGCGGAAATCCTGATGGGTGTGCTATTCGAAGATATGAAAGAAAAAAGTTTCGGAAATTAATCTTTCCCGGGGTTATTCGGCAGCCAAATTGATAGAATTGCGCCAATTGCGAGTGAGATCATCATAAAGAGCATCGCCGACTGCATCGCATTAGCCAGAGCCACTCGGGTTATTTCCTCAACCTGCGGCAGATAACTGGGAGGAATTGAAATCTCACCCTGCTTCATGTGTATTAACCAATCAATCACTTTTTGCTTTATCTCCGCTTTGCTCGCATCCGGGAAGTAATTGGATTCGTATATCTTCCGGGTAACGTCGTTAATCATTCCAAGCACTAAAACTGCGCCTATGAAGGCTGTTCCCAAACTCATGCCAAGCTGCTTCTGGGAGTTGAACACCCCCGAGGCCTCCGCTTCCTCATCCGCCGATGCGCCGGCCATGGCCAAATTGGTTATCTGCGAGAAAATCAGTCCTAAGCCCATTCCATAAATGGCAAGCCCTAAAGCGAGGTCCCAGCCAGTGGCGGTCGGCGAGAATGCGAAGAATAACAAGAGCAAACCGATGAAAGCGAGTGCTATTCCAATCTGTATCGTTCTCTTAGCGCTCATGTACTTCAGGAACTTCTGGCCATAGATGGAAAAGAGGAACATCATGATAGACAGGGGAATTAGGGTTAATCCGGTGTTCATGGCATCGTATCCAACGACATTCTGTAAGAATACGGGAATTGTGAACATCAGACCCGCGAGGGTTATCTGGAAGAATATGCTGACAAGATTGCCGACTACGAATGTTTTTGATTTGAATAATTTCAAATTGACGAGGGGATCACGACCCCTGCGCACCATGCTTCTCTCATGGTAAGCGAATCCCAGGAGAATGAGAATACCCACTATCAATATCCCAAGCACGGGCGCCTCCCCAAGTGGATCAATCATGAGAACGGAGAGCGTGATTAGGAATAAGCCTAAGCCCACAAGTAGCGCGCCGAGGACATCCAGCTTTATCTTCTTCTCCGGCTGGTAATCTTTGAGTATGGACATCTTCGCAAACATGCCCACGACTATCACCGCTTCCATTCCAAACCCTAAACGCCATGTGAGGTACGTGGTAAACGCCCCGCCAATAATTGGGCCGAATGCAGCGGCGGCTCCTGCGATTGCGCCCCATACAGCGAAGGCGAAGGCTCTATCTTTTCCTTCGTAGTCCTTGGTGATGTAAGTCACAGTTACCGGCATCATCATTGCTCCGCCTATACCCTCCAAAATCGACCAGCCAATTATTAGAATTATCAAATTAGGGGCTATAGTTGCAGTGGCAGTTCCCACGCCATAAATTGCGAGTCCAACCATGAAAACCTTCTTTGTGCCCCATATATCAGCCATTTTCGCCCCGACGATCATGAATGCGGCCATGACGAGTGTGTAGAGGGCAATTGCAAGCTGAATTCCGCTCACCGTCGTGCCCAAATCGCGCACCAAAGCGGAGATGGAGACGTTCATCATGGTCATATCGATTGTCATGATGAACATCGCAAAGCTCATCATGTAGAGGACGCCCCACTTCCCATGTTTTTTCTCTGCCATAGAGACTCATGAGGGGCGATAATTATAAATAAATTTCCCGCACGGGGGCTGGGTAAATTATTTAACATCTTCCCGTTATACTCCGCCATGGCCATGAAACTCATCATCGACATGGACGGTGTGATTTACCGCGGCTCAACCCCGCTGCCACATGCGAAGGAGTTCATCGAATTTCTGCAGGAGAATGGTGTGGAATTCGTGTTTGCGACGAACAATTCAACCAAAACGCGGGAGATGTTCGCCGAGAAGTTGGCTAGAATGGGAATCAACGTGTCTCCCGAGATAATAATAAGCTCCTCGTACGCCACGGCGGAGTACCTCAAAAAGAGAGAAAAAGAAGGAAGGGCGATAATCGTGGGGGAGAAAGGAATAGAGGAGGAGACAAAAAGAATAGGCTGGGAAGTTCTCCCTCTCGATGAATGGAAAAACGCGACCCACGTGCTCGTTGGCATGGATCGCACGCTCACGTACGAGAAATTGAAGGCTGGGTGCCTTGCGATAAACAACGGCGCGAAATTCATCGCGACTAATGGAGATGTGAATTACCCCGCGGAAGAAGGCTTAATTCCCGGAGCTGGGAGCATGGTTGCCGCTTTAGAAGCCGCAACGGGAAAAAAAGCGCTGGTGATAGGCAAGCCCAACGAGCCATACATTGAAATAATAAGGGACAAGTTAGGCGAGGGAGAATACTGGGTAATAGGAGACAGAGCGGATACGGATATGATTTTAGGAAAAAAAATAGGCGCGAAAAATGTGCTTCTATTGACTGGCGTGGCGCGGGAGCCCGCGGGCATGGAAGATTATGTTTTCAAAGATTTGGGAGAATTCCTCGAATTTCTGAGGGAGCGCATATGATTGAAGAAAAAATAAAAAAATTGGAAGGGGAAATAGGGGAAAC
>JALWEL010000062.1 GCA_027014065.1 DHVE2 group archaeon | reverse complement strand
ATATAGAGGCCACCGTTCACATCTATGTTCGCCCCAGTGATGTAATCTGCTTCTTTCGATAGTAGAAATGCCACCGCGCCAGCCACATCTTCCGGCCTGCCAATTCTTCTCAGCGGTATTTCCCTCTCTCGCATTACTCTCTGCTTAGAGGTGTAGTTCTTGATTATATCCGTGTCGATTGTTCCTGGCGATATTGAATTAACCCTTATTTTAGGGGCAAGCTGAATGGCTAAAGAGCGCATCAGTCCTAAAACTCCCGCTTTAGAGGCGCCGTAAGCCACGCTGCTCTTTGAACCCTTGAATGCCAGTTGCGAAGATATGAATACTATTCTTCCCCCCTCCTCCATGCACGGCAGTGCCGCTTTTACAGGGTAAAATGCTCCGCTTAAATTAACGTCTATTGTTTTTTCCAATCTTCCAAGCTCATCTCCCATACATTTTTTCGGATGTATATGCCTGCATTTAAGATTAGAGCGTATATCTTTCCATATCTTTCGCAAAAAACCTCAATCATTTTTTCAACTTCGTCGTATTTTGAAACATCAGCTTTCATCGGAACGGCTTCTCCTATAATTTTCCCTATTTCCTCTGCTTTTTCCCGCGATTCGTTGTAATTCACCAAAACCCTGTAACCCCTTTTTCCGAGTTCGAGGGCTATCGCCCTTCCGATACCACGGGATGCGCCGGTAACAACCACGTTCTTCATAAATGGGTAAAAGAAAAACAAAATAAAAAATTTCACAAAAATGGAGAGAGGATTAGATTTCCTCCAGTGCTTCTTCTTCGTTGTTTTCTTCGGTGAGATCTTCTTCGCTGTTTACTTCCTCGGTTGTTGTGTTTTCAGATGCCACTGTTCTTCCAGGGTTTCCCTTCTTGATCAATGCGCCAAGGGCAATGATTATTGCCAAGATTGCCAGTGCTATTCCAGCATATCCTAACATCGCGTTCATACCTATGCTGGAATCCTGTGCTTTGTTCTTCTCTTGAATATCTCCTACTTCCTGCTTGATCTTATCCACCTGCGCTGATATGTTGTTTATCTGCGTGTTAATGGATGTTATGTTCTCGTTGATCATGTGTATCAAATCTGTTCTGGTGTTTTCGATGGCGTTATTTAGTGCAGTTACATTCTCGTCCAAAGCAGTCTTCAGATCGCTGAGCTGTGCGGACAAATTGTTCAGCTGAGCCTGCATAGAACTTATCTGTGAGTTCATAGAGCTAAGCTGTGTGTTTATTGAGCTGATCTCGTCCTGTATGTGTACAATCTGAGAGTTCAGTGAATTTATTCTGTCCCAAAGTTCTGGGAGTTCCGGCATGTAGAGTGCTGTTACCGTTTCTTTGGCCACATTTCCAGCAGGGTCCTTAGCTTCCACTACGAACACGTTTTGTCCTTCCACCAAAGTTGCCTTGTATGCGAAGTTGCCATTTGAGTCCACAGGCACACTAACGCCATTTATGGTTACATTCGCATCTGGATCCGTAGTACCGTTGATCCAAAGAGTGGAGTCATATGTCATAGGTACATTGCCATTCTCCGGAGAGGTTATTGTCAGTGTGGGTGCGGTGGCATCCACGGTGAATGTCCATGTAGTTGTGTTTCCGTTTCCACCGCTGTCCTCGTAATAAACTCTAACCTCGTGAGGTCCATCAGCTAAGAGGAACGGAACTGCTGCATACAGGTATCCTCCGCTTATTTCAGTTCTTATTGCAGGTATCTTTATTCCATCAATCCACCATGTTGCGTTCTTTGGTGGGCTCCATATAACTCCGGTGTCGTTCCAAGCCACCATGAGGGTTGGTTGTGAATTGCCTATAACTCCTGTGGTCATTGGTATTACCGAGGGCTTTCTCTGGTCGAGAGCGTTGAATTGTAGATGCACAGGATACACGCCTTTGGAGCCATTGGGTCCGAAGTACACCGTTGTCAAATATATGCCCGCTTCTATTGAGTACCCGCTGAAGTTATAGTTGATGTTGAATGTTGCAGGCACTCCCGGATTGATGGACGTGGGCAAATTGGACACATTAACCTGCGGTATATTCGGAAGTCCCTCATATGTGGTTAGTGTAAATGTACAACCTTCTTCCACAGAGTATCCATTAACTTTCGCTAACCAGTAAGGATGCGCAGAGGGATCACCGACGTCCACGTATTCGTCTCCACTCTCAGTTGCCGAATATCCGAACAAGTAGAAGTGATATCCGTCATCGCTGTAGTAAACGTACAGATCTATATCATCCGTATCTGGATGTATGCTAGTTGCTCTTATTGCCAGATACTTCCAACCTACGGTGTTATATATGAAGTACTTGTCCTCTCCTGTGCTTATGGGTATTCCGGTCTGCTGATCCAAGTACACCATGGGTGTGATTCTAACATCCAGAGCGGATGTTGCGGAGTAGGTGGTAAATGTCACTGTCCGACTCCCATTCAATCCTGTAACCTCTCCCACGTTGATATTCATGCTCTCCGGTGAGTATGTGGTTACGTACACTTTTATTGTGAATTTCTCCGAAGCATTTGCTCCTGCATAGAGCACGTTGTGGAGCATTATCTCCATTAGTCCGTTTTGCATTGGTGCGGATATTATTTCTCTAGGTCCACCTGTGCTGGTGTACCATGCATACATGCCTGCACCAATATACATGTTCTTACTCTGACCCACCACATGCTCTGTATACGGGCCAAAGTTTAAGGAGTAGTTGGTAGACCAGTCATCGGTGGTATTTCCAAGTATGAACCCGTCTATATCCGTGAGGTTATTCTCCCATGATATGTCCACTGTTAGGTATGCGTTGTTCACATTAACGTTGTTTGTTATATTGAGGAAGAAGAACCTCCAGTCTCCGGCTTCTGCTCTCCACGCCCAGTCGTAAAGTCCGCGCACGTGGCTATTCTCGTAAAGGTAGGTGTTGTACTGGCTCAGATTTTCCCCGCCAATCGTTATAACATCGGAGAGAGAGTTAATCTGCGCTGCTACAAACACAACCACCGGCACAGAACTCAGATGCGTGCCGTCATTTATCAGTATTTTTCCCTCGTAAACGCCCGGCTTTGCGTTGTTTGGCACGGTTACGGTGGCAGTAACTCCAGCGGTACCGTTGTTGCCGGATATTGTTAAGGAGGATGCACTGAAAGCCAGCCAATTCCAACTTACTGCGCGGTAACCAACCACTTTTACGTGGAAATCAATCTGCACGTCTTTGAGTCGTATTACTCTCAACTGATACCACATATCTCCGTGGACTCTCTTCATGGGGTCATGGAGCATCACATCGATGGTGTTGCCCTGTCCGGCGCTCACCTGCATTCTCATTCTATCCGTGTAATTATCTAAGGCCGTATAGTTTATGTAATCCCACAGATACGCGATGTTGTAGTATATGTTCGGATTCTGATGATTCGTGTCATTTGGATCATCCAACGATGTGTAATTTGTGTATGCTATTACCTGCATAAGGTCGATGTTTGAAGGAATTCCAAGGCTCGATAGATTCACCCATTGACTAACATCCTTCCACGTAGATGCGTTGGAAACATTACCAAGTGAGAAGCTTAGAGTTATGTTTTTCTCGTATGCAATCTTGTATATTGCGCTGGATATCTGCACGTTCGCACTGGAGGCTGCGCTCCAGTTGTAATTGGTTAAATGTATAGTTTTGCTCACACTTTGTCCAGGATACATTATGCCAGCGAACATTGGATATTTATGTCCTTCATAGCTTCCAACATTCCAAATATTCGGAGATACTCCTATTCCCCCTTTGCCGGTGATCATGTCTATTGCACGGCTAACATTAAGCCAGCCAGCACCCTGCGAAAGTGGGTCGTAGTTGTGATCATCTGCAGCAGAAAGAAGCAGGTGCTTCGCAGTGTATATGTCTGGATAATAACCATAAGTCTTGTAATAAGCATCGTAAATTAACGCGAGGCCTCCGGCAGTCACTGGCGTAGCCATTGAAGTACCAGAGAACAGGTCATAGTGCATTGCACCGTTGCCGACTCCCCCACCGCTAACGTAGTAATTTAAAGCGTAGGGGGTTATTCCAAATTCTCCGGTTGCAAGTACATCCGGTGTTGCTTTTCCATTCGCAAATGGTCCTCTGGCTGAGAAGTCCACCACGTCTCCGTAGTAAGAGTCGTAGAGGGTACTATCTCCATATTTAGAAATAATTTGTCTGTATCCAAATTCGCTGCCTGCTCCCACACTTATTGCGGATTGAACCGCGGGTGATGTGGCAGTTCCATATCCAGGACCTCCATTACCTAAAGCCACCAAGAATGAGGTTGTAGGAGGTATTCCATAGTCCAAATACAGGAACTGCACCACATAATCCAAATATCTGTCCTCTGTGGAATCCCAACCATCCCAGTGAATATTCGATGATCCCCAGCTATTGGAGGACACCTGTGCTCCACCACCTATCGTGAAGTCGTATCCCAACTGGGCAAAGAACCACTCGGTTCCTGCCTCGAACCAGAAGTGAGGCTCCGCGATAATCTTTGCCTGCGGGGCCATACCAATACCTGCTCCATTTAAGGTAACACCTCTTGAAGCGGCATTGGCGGCGCATGCCGTGCCGTGGGGATAATCGTCGAAATCGCCTTCAAATGCCACTATATCTCCCTTACCAGGAACGGGTGGACTAATTCCGTAAAATCCTGCTAAGAAATCCACACCGGGTATTGTGTGGTTTCCATCGGCTATGAAGTAAATCATACCTCCTGACCAGTCAGGATATCCATCTCCACCGTTCCACATCTTGGAAGTGGTTTGTGAGGTTGCGTTGTAATCGTCTCTATATGAAACGGGGCTCGTTTTATTTGTTGGTTTCTCATCTGTGAAATCGTAATTCATGTTCAAATCCACGTATACTGTATCGTATGTGTAGTTGGTCTTTGAATCTGTGACAAGGACAGCCGGCACAGCCCCGAAATACTTTAGATAGTTATATGTCTCGGGGAGAAGTCCCAGATGGTAGTGTCCACTTGCTGAGGGGATTCCACTCACGTTGTAGTAATGGCCGTTGAAATAAACGGTTCCGTTTGGAAGCGCGGTTGTGTTGTAAGATGTGTTCACATACCAACTGGGTATTCCAATCGTGTTATATGCGTCCATACCTGTCAAATTGTACGCCATGTACAAATATGCAGACCATGAATCATAGACCATTGGCCACCCATAGTACGGCGAATTAGGGTTATTCTCAACTGCCCATGAGCCGTAAAGGTTTGGTTGAGCAAAATCAACGCCGGTATCCACGATAGATATCGTTACATTTGATCCCATGAATCCCTTCAACCATGCCTCTTGAGCGTGGTGATGCAGGGTCTGATAAATCCCTCTGTTTTTGAAGTTCAATGGGTTAAGTACATTACCTACTTTTCCATCCATCAAAGCAAGTCTCTCCTGGTTTTCCATCTGAATCTTTGCGCTGGGATGATTGAATATCTTCAGTGCATACGGGGATTTTGAGAGTTGTGTTATCTGCTCGGGAGTTAGCCGAAGAACCAAGGCCCTTAAAGAAGGCATATACTTTATGTTGTAATTCTTTGTGCCTATCTTCGTTTTAATTCCCATCGATCTCATATAATTCCCTAACTTCACCGGGTCATTAGTTATGACATAGACCCATATCTTCTTGTCTTTCTGGGTGTTCTTCATCACATTCTCCAAAACAGGGGATATCTTGGGTCCCGCTGTGATCTTCTTTATGGCCTTTTCCAACTCTGGGTTGGTGTTTGTGGTAGCGTTTTGAGATCCCATGCCTTTGCCGTTAGGCAGCATGGTAAACAGCGCTGAAAACACTGTAATCACTGTAAGCGCGGCAATCACTATAGCCACATATTTTTTCATTTTTCTTTCGCCATTCATAATCTTTCCCTCCCTTTTAAACAGGGTATTTTGCTCATGAAAAAACTACTATTTATAGATTTCTCCTCATTTCCAGCCACAAAATAGAAAATTTCACAGGGAAAATCGAATTTTTGAACGTTGAATTTCCGAAGGTATGCTTAAATATTTTAAACTTCAAACGCATGCGCTCCGCATGGAGCTCAGCAACATCGAGAAAAAAGTGCTTCTCGCAATAAAGGACATAGGATACGAGAATGTGGACGTAGATAAAATAGTTTCACGGGGATTCTCTTTAGTTGAAGTAATGAACGCGATATCCTGGATGAAGGTTAAGGGCATATTAAAAGTGGATGAAAAATTGAAGGTGGAGTACTGCTTGAATAGAGATGAGAAATTGCCCGAGCGTCTTCTGTTCGATGCTTTAAAAGAAAAAGGGGAAGTAAGCCTGAGCGAGCTCTCTAAGCTTTTTCCTCGAGAAATTGTCGGGATTGGTGTGGGGCATCTGAAAAAATATGGGGTGGAGATAAAAGGCGGAAAATTGATTTACAAAGATGTGGAAAGCGAGATAAAAAAGAGGGAAGAAATAATTGACAAAATGAGGGAAAGATGCCTCGATGAGAAAGAGGTGAATCGAGAAATTATGAACGACCTCCTTAAGAGGAAAGGCTTAGTGAAGAAGAGGGAGAAAATAAAGAGGTACGTGACTCTAACCGATTTGGGTATAAGGGAAATCGAAAAGGGAATAGTTTTGAAGGAGGAAATAACGCAGCTAACTCCCGAAATTATACAGAGTGGAAAGTGGAAGGAATACGAGTTGAAAAGGTACGATGTATCCCTCTTCGCCCCGAAGATTTATGGCGGGAAGTTGCACCCGCTGAGCAGGATAATCGATAAAATACGGAGAATATTCGTGGAAATGGGATTCGTCGAGGTGGAGACGGATTACGTTATGAATGCTTTCTGGGATATGGACTCTCTATTCATTCCTCAAGACCATCCGGCGAGGGAGATGCAGGACACCTTCTACCTCAAGAAACCCGCGAAGATAAAAATAGAGGATGAAGAGTACATGGAGAAAGTTAAAGAAATGCATGAAAACGGAGGAAATATATCGAAGGGATGGGGATATCAATGGCAAAGGAAAATTGGGGAGAGGACGCTGTTGAGGACGCATACTACCGTTAATTCCATTCGATATCTCTACGAGCATCGCGAGCCGCCGGTTAGAATGTTCTCCATAGGCCGAGTTTTCCGAAGGGAGAACATGGACCCAACGCATCTTCCAGAGTTCACTCAAATAGAAGGAATTTATATGGATGAAGACGCTGATTTCTCACTTCTTTTAGGGATTCTGAAGGAATTTTACTCGAGGATGGGTTTCCCTGATATTCGGTTCAGGCCTTCTTATTTCCCTTATACTGAGCCAAGCTTGGAGATTGAGGTTCTTTACGGCGGCAAATGGCTGGAGTTAGGCGGGGCGGGCATGTTCAGACCAGAGGTTCTATATCCCTTAGGAATAAAATATTCCGTGCTGGCGTGGGGTCTCGGCCTAGAGCGGCTCGCCATGATCACCCTGAATCTCAAAGATATACGAGAGCTGTACATAAGCGATGTTGAGTGGCTTAGGAATTCATCTCTTTTATGAGTTTTTGCGGTAAAAATATTAAATATGCGAGAGTTATACTTTAATTGGTGAGTTCAAAAAAAGAGCGGATCGAAGAGATAAAGAATGACCTGAGACGGTGGCATTCTGAAGGGTACGAGTTGGATTTGATATTGGAAAGTTTAAAGAATAGGGATGTGAAGAAGTTTGTTGAGCTTTATAAAAAATACAAAAAATTGATTCCTGAGATGAAAAGATACGAGGAAATTTTGAAGAATTACGATGACCCGCAGGCTCACAGATACATGAAAATATTGAAAAAACCTTTGGAATTCGAGGAGAATAGAGATGAAATCGACGAATACGTACGCAAAAAGAGGGAAGTGGAGGAGAGCGAAGACGAAATACTAAATTTGCTTGCAGGGGTTAAGAGTGAGGATGTGAGCAGCGGGCTCAATCCAGAGTTCACCTTCGAAAATTACGTGGTTCACGACGGAAATGAGCTCGCGTATACAGCGGCAAATAAAATAATAGAATCTCCGGGGAGCATAAATCCCCTGATTATTTATGGGGAAAGCGGCACCGGGAAAACGCATTTGCTTAACGCAATTGGCCATAAATATGTGGAAAAAAATCTGAGGGTTATTTACAAAAATTCAGAAGAAATAATACTGAGCAGGGACGTCAATTACGATGTGGACGTTCTTCTTATTGATGATTTTCATCTCCTGTTAGAGCGGGATGAGTTGCATCCTCTCATAAATTTGATAGTGGAAAATTTCTCCAAAGAGGGAAAACAGTTGGTGGTTGCTTCCAATTTTAAAGTGGATTATTATGCTGTGGAGCCATCGCTCAGAGCGAAATTAGAATCAGGGATATCAGTAAAATTAGCTAGTCCCTCGGAAGATGCCAGATTGAAAATACTCAAAATAAAAGTCACCGAGTTAAACGTTGACATAGATGAGGAAGTGATACTCTATCTCACCAAGAACATGAGCAATCTGAGCCGCCTGGTTTCCACAATAAAAAAGATAGTGGCATTTTCGAAAATTCTGGGTGAGAAGCCAAGTATATCGATGGCTGCGGACATAATAAAAACCAGAGTCTCCCTACAGCCAGGAGTTTCTTATTTAGTCGAGGAGGAAAAACCTTATCGCTCGATCTCCTATTTTAAAGAGACGGTAGAGAGAGGATACGAGGGAGTGGTTATAACGAGAATAAATCCCAATAGATTCGAGCAACTTTACAATATAAGAAGCAACGTTTACTGGCTCACGGATCATCCCACCTCGCTTAAATCGGTGCCTCCAGTGTTAGAGAATATAAACTATTTCCTCGAGGGCTACTTGGAGGGAAAGCATGTGCTCTACATGGACGGCATCGATTTTTTGATGAGCAAAAACACCCCTGATTCTGTTATTCAATTCATACGCCACATGGTTGATGCCATCTCCGAAACCCGGGTGATTCTCATCATATCGATAAATCCAAAAACCATCGAGGAGAGATACGTTAAAATGATGGAGAGGGAACTGGAAATAGCGTGATTACGTGGCCGCTTTTATCTTCTCGGTGATTTTCAAAGCCTCTCCGTAGTTCCCGCGGCGTATCATCACGTAGCCCAAATTTAGCATTGCGTCATCGTAGTTGGGATCTATCTCGAGAGCTTTTTTGTAGCATTCTATTGCCTTATCGTAGTTCTCCATTCTCGCGTAAACGTTACCCATGTTGTTCCACGCGAATTTGTAATCCGGTTTGAGTCCCACAACTTTTTTGAACATTTCTATGGCCATCTCCGAATTTCCTATTCTCCCATATGCGAGCCCGAGGGTGTTCAATACGTTCACATCCCTTGGATTTGATTTCAGCGCTCTCCTGAGGAGATATATGGAATCGTAGTACCTTTTCTCCCGAAATGCTTTCATTCCCTCCTCGTAGAGCTTTGCAGAGCTCAACGTGCTCTCTGGAGCTATTCCAATATTAGTTTCCCTAAACCTCAAAATTATATGCGAGGAGAACATGCTTGCAAATATTATCCCGTATTCCACCGCATGCTGGGTTTGAAGCGAAAATGCGATTGTAGCAACAGTATATGGAATCCAGTAATCGAAGCCCTTTTTCTCGTAGAGGTATATTAGAACAGCGCCTCCCGCAATTAATATGTATGCTGCATATGGTAAGAATATGAGTAGTATGATGAAAGTGCTCGCCCCGCCTATTATGATTTCCATTTTGTTGAATTTCTTTATGCTGGCGTAGGAGTAGAGGGCTAAGAGAAATCCAAGTGAAAGAGACACGATGCTAACCGTTCCGGTGAATATGTCCGCTGCCACACCGCTTAGCGCATTTATGGAGAGTATGAAAACCAAAGTTATTAGTAGAGGAGTGAATGAGAGAATATCCTCCAAAGTACCGAACTCGTGCAAAAAGGTGTTGAGCTTATCAGAGAAACTCTTCTCTTTAACAGGAAGGGGTGTTGTTGACACCGGGGATGGACTTGAAGCAGGACTCGAGACCTTTGGCGGAGGTGTCGTAATTGGATTCGTCTCTTTTTTCTCGCTCATTATCTCTTCTTCTATCTTTTTCAGGTCTTCTTCAGCCAGTTCCTCTTTCTCTTCCATTGATCGCATGATCTCGTCCAGATCCGAGAGCTCCACTTCTTCCTCCACCGCCTTCGCTTGCTCCTCTTTTAGTTCTTCTCCCAGCGTGCTCTCTATCTCAGCTAACTCTTCCATGCCTATATCTTCCTCTTCCCTCTCAGGTGTTTCCATTAATTGAGTGGGGTTCAAGAGGGCACCGAGGCTGATTGATTCCTCTTCTTCTGTCTTCTCTCCTTCTAAGCTCGCCCCGCATACTGGGCAGGTGTCCACATCCGGAGGTATGAACGCCCCGCAGTTAGGGCATACTTTGAGTGTCTCGCTGAGATCCACGTCTTCCAATGTATCTGCTTGCTTTTCTACTTTTGGAAGAGGAGTACCGCAGAATGGGCAAACTTCCTTGTTCACCACTATGGCTCCACAGTTAGGGCAGACCCTTATATCGGCTTCCTCTTCTTCCTGCTCTTTGTATTTGGGGATTTCAGAGACTCCGAAGAATTTTTTAAGGACATCATTGGGGTCTTCCATGGGTGTTGGCTCTTCTAATTTTAATCCCTCTAAATTGGCCCCGCAAACCGGGCATACCTTCGAGTCTTTCGGTATAAGCGCCCCGCATGCAGGGCAAATGGCCTTATTCAGTATGCTGTCATCCTCCTCGTATTGTTCACCTATTTTCTCATCCTTTTTTTCTTCTCCTTTTTTTCTACCAGATATTATTTTATCGAATTCCTCCACGGGTGTTCCACACTTGGGGCATTTGTCTGCACCCGGTGGCACTATTGCCCCGCACACTGGGCATATCCTGACGAATTCCTCATTTTCCTCTTCTATGTATTTGGAAGCTTCGTTCTTTATTTTTTTTGCCAGCTCTTTTCCTATCCTGTTAACTTCCGCCAGATCTTTTTCGTCGCTTTTGGCTATGCTCTCTATATCTTTGTATCCAGCTTTGTACAATTCCTCCGCCCTTTTTCTCCCGACTCCCGTGAGTTGCATGAGCGTATCTATCGCGATATCGTATTCCGTAGGCTCATAACCGCATTTTGGACATTTGTCCCCGTAGAACTCCGTGCCGCACTTGGGGCATTTCACGGAAGATACATCAATTTCAAACTATTTATATTTTCCCCACCCAAAGAGATAAAGATACAATGGGGCAACCTTTAATTAGAAGTTACCCATGTAAGAGCTGGGTATGGCAACCTTCATTGACTCACTATCTTCGTGGGTAACCATTGCGATATTTCTCGTTTTATTCGTGTATATAGCATATCGCAACGGATTTAAAAATAAAATAACACTCACTTTTGGGGAAATAACATCTGGAGTTGTACTCCTATCTGCACAATATATCATTGAATACATCTCGTATGGGAATCCATTGGTAGATTGTTTAACCTTCAAAATGATCATATTCGGAATTTTAACCACCGCCACGGGTGTATTTCACTTGGTTTCCATATTCCCCAGGAAAATCCAGCTGGTGTATGCTCTACCATCCGTTTATATAATGTCTTATTTTGTGGGAATAACCACACTCATAACCGATAGTGTTGTGGCCTGCTCTCCCACAGGAGGAGTAAGGAGTTTTCTATGGCCAGTATATTTAGTTTGGGTAGCAATGATTTTCCTAATATCAGTTGGAGTTATTCACTATTCATTGGCAACCGCCCCCACCAGAGTTCAGAGGCTTCAGTCCACCTATCTTGCAATAGGTATATGGGTGGCACTCCTGTGGGCAGGTGCCGGGCAACTGCTTCCCACGTTCGTTGAGGGGATGAACTTTTTCTCGGCGGTATCCGCACTGCCATTTGCCGGATTCTTTGTGACCGTAGCAATAGTGAAGTACAAGATGTTCTCCTACGAGGTGGCAAAGGAGAAGTTCGTTTCCGAGGAGAAGGTGGAAGTAGAAGACGGATTGATTAATGCTGTTATGAACGAGCAGGCAGCATTTTTGGCGTTCAGAAGGCTCTCGGCGAAGATGCCGGGTTTGATTATAACCATAAAGCCACCGAATATCATAAGGGAAAGATACAAAATAGAAAAAAGCCCCATTATCTGGCTCACCTACTTCCCGGGCAAGTCCGAGGAGGGCGTATCACCGGATAAGTTAGCGTTCGAGGTGATGTACAACGTTATCAACTTTGTGAATCGTGGGGGTAAGCTAATACTGCTCCATGGGGCAGAGTTTATAATGGAAGAATACGGAAGGGAGTACTTTTTGGACTTCTTGCACGAGGTAAATCGCTTGGCTGATAATCTGACGATAATTGTCTCCATTAATCAGGATATGGAGATCATGGAGGGAGTGGCGGATAACTTTGTGAGATTCCCCCTGCGCATTCCGAATCCCATGGTTGTTAGGGTAACGAGGGAGGAAATTGTCGGCAAGGAGGACATGATAATAATCACCGCTAAAACCAAGGAGCAGATAAAGAGGATTTACGGAGAGAATAACTACGTAATAGAGGTGACAAAATCATTCACTCCTGACCGTCTGGTTTTCGAGGGCATGGATCAGATTCTAAAAATGGGCGATAAGGACGTTTTCTTCGAAAGCTTCGATTTCGTTCTTTCATCCACGGAACCCAAGAAGGTTTTGCAATTCCTGAAGGATATAATTGATGTAACCCTCAGAGCAGGCAGGAAGGTGTATGTTATGAACACTCCCAGGTTGAAGGATTACCCCGCAATAATGTCTCTTTTTGAGGATTTCGAATGAGAAAAATTTATCTATGTTGTTGAAATCTCTACTTGATGAAAAGGAGCTCTTTGGAGAGGCACATTGCTTATGCTTTATCGTTTGCATGCCCTGCGGTGAATCCGCGGGTGAAGGCATATGGCCCATATATCGAGAGGTTAGATTTTTACCGTGATTTTCTTTCTCATTTAAAACTTGATGATCGATTTGATGCAATTGCATCGGACATATACAATGCTCTGATGGAAGGTGTGAGGGTTCGCGAGAGGGATTATCGTAAGGTTGTGGATTCTTTGGAATGGGAAATTGAGAAGGGAATAACCGAGATAATCATGGAGATGCGCGAAAGCGGGAGCGAGGAGAAAGCAGATTTGATGGACAAGTATCTTACGGATAGGGATTTTCACGTTTTATATCGTATTATTCTCGGAGTAATAAGCGAGGAATTGCAGGATATGAGTCTTTACAAAAACATATTGGGATTCTTTTCCGCCAATGAGATTTTCCAAAAATATGGGGGTAAGATTTACGAGCTTTTGAAGCAGAAGAAATGGGTATCAGAGTTGGAATACAAACGGGTCGAAGAGGCGTTAGAAAGAGAAGTTCTCAATAGGATGAAAGATAGGATAAAAGAGCTGCGGGCCGCGGGCTATGGGAGGGAAGCGGATAAAGCCGAAGATTTTCTGAAAATCGGAGATTTGGAGAATGCGTTTCATGTTCTCACAGGCATATCCGAAATAAAGAAAGTGGAGTACGAGGATGTGAACGCAAAGCAATTCATGAATCTCTACATGGACAATTTCGACATAATAACGCTCCTATCTCGAGCGGGTGTGGATGTAAGTGATATAAAGTGGAAAATGGGTGAGCTTCTCAACATAAACTCAATCAAAATTCCTGATGAAAGAGTAATTTTGGTGGACGACCCAAGTGGCAATGCAGCGTGTTTTCTTTCTCTGTACTTGAAGAGGATAGGCGTCGAGTATACTTTCTTCTCCACCACGGGCATAGGTGATTTCTGGATAACAAATGTGGAAACTGATAACAGAATAAGCCCAACTTTGCAGGCGTCTCAGCTTGGGGAGAGGATACTGGATAGCAAGGGCCTGGTAATACTTGAAGATATTAATTATTTGATTTACAGCAACAAATTCAGCGAAGTTTACCGGTTCCTTTACTACGTTAAGAAC
>JALWEL010000061.1 GCA_027014065.1 DHVE2 group archaeon | reverse complement strand
CGTAATACACAGCTCCTGGGATTGAAAACACATCTCCTAGTGCAATGTAAAAACCGTTCCATGCCGCCAGAAGAAATCCTATAATGCCGATAATCAATGCTAAGATTTTCGAGATATTCAGCAGGTCCAAAGCACTCCTTAGTTTGCTCGATTCTCCTATTGCCGGCTGAGGCGCAACCGGTGGTGGTAAATCTGCTCCTTCCATGCAGGTATTAAAAGATTATGATTATTTAATATTTTCGTCTTCCTTCTCTGATTTCCTTTGCGTATATTCTCACAATCTCTCTAGCCATGGCGCCCCCTCGGTGGATGAACCTCTCCTTTGTCTTTATTTTATGTATTACTGCGTGACTCTTGTTGAATTCCAGAATATCGCCTATGTAGAATTCCTCATTTGGATTGGCGGTGATTTCGTGGGATATCGTTCTCTCGCCGCGGTTAATTGAGACTTTTACTATGACTTTATCAAATCTCTTTGCCCATATGGTGTCTATATCCTTTGCTTCCGCCTTCTCTATCCTTTTTCCCTTTGAATCCAATGCTGTGATTAGCGCATTTATTCCATCCACCCTTATCTCTTCCCCCACGTGAAGGATATCCTCCTGAAACGTGCTGTACTTTTTCACTTCAGACTCACCTTTCCAGCTGAAAATAACCTTTATGTCCTTCATCTTCTCATCTTTCATAACTATGGAGTATGTGTACCCGCAGTTCTTGCACCTTACCAGATACTCGGTACCTCCTTTCACCTCTTTATATGAGACGATTTCATGCTCTCCCTCTTTTCCGCAATTCGGGCATATCAGATTCATAAGGGTTCATTGCCGAATCATTTTAAACGTTTTGGTGAGGTTTTGAGGCAAATATACATAAGTGTTATATATCATTAACTATTTGGTTCAAATATGGCAGATAAAAAAGAAAAAAATGATTATAGCCTTTGGGAAGTAGTGAAGGTCTCAGAGACAAAGAACGGCCAGTACAGGATAACGTTGAAGAAGAGAATCGCACAGGAGCTTGGAATAAGAGGCGGTAATTATCTGGTGTTCCTCAAGAACGACAAGGGCGAAATGGTCGTTAAGAAATTAGAGCTCAAGGACGTGAAGCTCTGAATTATTTTTTGGTATATTCTTCTCATTTTTTGGTAGAAAGGTTTTATACTATTGCATGCTCGTGCATATTGTGCTTAGGGAGTATCTTCAAGACTACGGTCTTTCGGCGGACCAGATAAAAGGAATAACATCTTTTTACAATGATTTAGACTCATTGCTGAATGCGGAGGATTATGAAATAGCAGCGGTTGGAGACATGAAGATTGAAGATGTCCGGAAACTGAAAAATTACCTATCAGATAGGAAAAAAGGAATTGCAAGGGATTTTTTAAGGAGGTGGGGAAAGGTTCTTTCTGAGGAGAACGTTGAAAATGCCTACGAAGAATACGATAAGCTTTCGAAATTACAACCAAATTCTCCCGTTGTATGGCAAATAAAGGGGGAACTATTGGAAAAAATGGGGAAGAACGCGGAGGCGAGGGAAGCGTTTAAGAAGGCAAAGAAGTTATACGAGGATCAGGGTGAAATTCCTCCATCATTTTTAGAAGAAAAGCTGCAGGGGATGTCCTACAAAAGTTCATCGCATGGAAACGGAATTGGTTTGATTAACGGGCTGGGATTTCAAAATGGGAAATCTAAGGTCAATGGGTTCAGCAATGGGTTGAGCAATGGCGTCAGTGGGGGATTTAAGAACGGAATAATTAACGGGAGCGGTTTGGTGAACGGAGCGGGGAGAATAGGAAGGAGACCTGATAAAAAAGTACCTCCAATTGTCCGCTTCTCAGTGGCGATTCTTCTGGTAATCGTGCTTATCTATGCGCCTTTGATGGGTGTATTCTTCTTCGAGAAAGGTATAGCTTACGAAGTGGATGGAAATTTTCAGGAATGGAGTTCTTCGATTCCATATTACAATCTGAAATCCGCGCCTTCCATTGTGAATATCACCGAGGTGAAGTTCCATTCCACAACCAAGGGACTTTACTTCTTCGTGGAATCTCAGGAAGAATTCTTTAAGATGTCCAGCGGGGTTTACATATTCATAGACATGGACATGGATTCAAAAACGGGATACTCAGTGGGGAATATAGGGGCGGAGTACATGGCTGAGATTTACGGATGGAATGAGAGTATTCAGGGCCGTGAGCTTTATTTTTTCAACTCCTCCGACCAGAACGATTTTTCTAAGTTTGTTCCTTTGGAATCAATCTCTGCGGTTATAAATGGGAATAAGATGGAAGGGTTCATACCCCATCCTTTTCACGAGTTCCGAAGCGTTGTGATATTTACCAATTACGCAGGCGCCGGAGATTTAAGCTATATTCCCAAATACGGGGAAGAGATGTTCTACGTGGCCGAAGAGAATTATTCTCCGGTTATCCCTCTTAATCAGGACACTGCCATTTTGAAAATGAAAATATATTCTTTGAATGATGTGAAAATTCAAAATCTCACGTTCGAGTTCAACGGCACCGCAGCTCCAATAGAGATGGACAAAATTGCAATATATGAGGACGATGGTAATGGAGAATTCGACTCAAAAGATACCATGATTTCAGATGCATGGAATGTGAAAAACATAGGATACATTGTGTTTTCCAATCTGAATTTGAAGGTGAAAAATGCCACCCTGTTTTTGGTGGTAAGATGCTCTCATGATTATCTCAAAGAGAGAGCCATTTCCGCCGTGTTGCTTTCTCTAAATGCTTCTCTCCCGTACTGGTTGGATGATTTCGTAGATGGGGGTTCATATATATATTCAATCCCCGCTGAGCCTCATGTTGATGGCTCGTTCTTGGATTGGAAAATCAAAAAGAGCGACCCCGTAGGGGATGTGGTTTCTATCTCAGGACACATGAAGAAATTCGATGAAAATTTGGATATTGTGAATTATTCTTCTTACCTTACGAATCACCTCCTTTTCTACGTGAATGTGAATGGAAAATTGTTAGGAGGTACCGATTGTCCGCTGGTAAGGATGTTCACCCTTCCCGATTCAGATCGCGATACCGTTCCTGATCGCTTCGATCTCTATCCTCATGATTTCAACAACGATGGAATACCCGACAATGAAAGCTTTGTGGTGGTGAACGGCGAGAAGCTGCCGGATGTGGATAAAGATGGGGTAGCTGATTATCCCTATGGGCCAGACATGTGGCTTAACACAACGATTCCCGATAATTTCCCGAAGCCCTACGCAGGTAAAGAGGTTCATGTGTATATAGGGCCAACTCCCGCAGAGGAGATTTACGGGTACGATGTGCTCGACATTCTCATAAATTCCGATTCTAATACCAGCACCGGCTATTCGCCCCCCCAGTATCCCATAGGAGCGGATTACAAGGTTGAATTGTATGGCCGAGATGGCAAAGTTTACAACGCGAGTTTGTACGCATACAGCCATGGTTGGAGATTTGTGAGGAACATAGAATACTTCAAAGGTTATCATTCTATCGAGCTGGATTCTGGAATAGCCCCTGCTCGTTCTTCCTCCCTAATTATCTTATCAGATTGGGACTCCGATAGAGATATATCGAATTCACCTTTGATTACTCCCTCCACTAAGAGTAATTATGAGCATAAGCAGTTGCATCTCCATTACGATAATACCACGCAGAGTTTCAACATGGACACGCACCCCGGGGGCACGGGATATTACATCAACATACCAGCAAATTATTACGCGGAATGGCATCAGATTCCCGTGTTTGCAAAGAATTTTTCCATAGTTGCGAATCCTAAGATTTCTCTGTATTTGGTGCCCCATCCATACATCTTCCTGATTTGGGAATATATTCCGGGAATGAACGTATCCCTCTGGAAGTACAACGACTCCACCGGCTTGGAAGAAATCGGGTACGATTACAACCCGGATATTGAGAGCGAAGGGTGGTACAACTTCACAATTAAGAATACAACCTCTTTATATAGGGGGGAGGCGTTGTACCTCAGAACGGAGGTGAGCGGCTATAGGAGAACTTCCATCGATGTGTATTTCAATTCGACCCAATACGATTCTCAGATAGATTTGCCCACTGATACATATGTGAATGTGGATTGGATCAAAACGTATAACTCATCATCTGAAACTTATCTTTTTGAGAGGGGCGAAAGTGTCATAATTAAATCTAAAATTTCGGACCCATTTGGCTCTGGGGATATAAGCGGTGCGAGAATCAGCGTTAGTGATCCAAACGGCACCATGGTGGTGGATAATGTCACGATGAGCGTCGAAAGCTCTTCTGATGCGTATTCTATATTTACTTATTCTTTAATCGCCCCCAACTCCCCCGGCAAATACACAATCTCAGTGCTCGGAGAAGAATCAAATGGAGTTATGGACGAAGGACAATATCAATTTTTCGTCAGGGCAGAGATGGGTGTTTCCATGTTTCCAGACACAACTGAATTCGGAAATCCCGGGGAGAATGTGAGTTTCAACCTGACCATTCTCAACTACGGAAACGTGGATGATGGATATTATATCAAAGATTCCGAGTCTTCTGAGCACTTTCCATTTGTAATGTACATCGGCGATTCCCTTGCGGCAAGGGATGATGATGGCGACGGTGTCTGGAATTGGATAAATTCCTCCTGGGAACGAGATGATCAGGTGTTTGTGCATTTAGATGCGGATCAAGAGATGAATATCACCGTCATCAAAAGTGTGCCCTATGGAAAGTGGGGGAAAACGGATCTCCTCGTTCTGAATGCGGTAAGTGTTTCAAACTCCTCTGTGAACGACTCGGTGAGAATAAGAACCAACGTACCAGTTCTCTCTGTTAAGAAGGTTCTTTTTCTAAATGGCTCATCATCTCTTTCCCTGAAGCATGGGGATAATGAGCAATCGCAGACGATATATTACGATAACTCGTATTCTTGGACTTTTCCCAAAGTTTATTACGATGTGAACATAACAGGCTATATAACGGTTCATCTCTATATGAACGCCCAGAGCTCGTATTACAGCGGAGTAGCTATCACTGCATCTCTATATGCGGATTCCTCCCTCATCGGTGATGACGAGATAATAGGTGAGAAAAATGCAAAGTGGTACACTTTCACGATTACTCCCCAAACTTCCGTTATCCCCGCGGGTTCTCAAATCACTCTAACAGTCTCGGTGAAAGGTTATGGAACGAGCACCACAGTCTACTACGATTCAAATGAGCATCCCTCCAACATCACAATTCCCACATCCGATTTCATCAGGATTCGATATTTGAAGTTATTCAATTCCACAGGGGAATCAAATAATTTCTCGGCGGGCGAGGACATGAGGGTTGAAACCAGAATAACTTCCCCCTTCGGAACCGATGATATCGGGGACGCCTATCTAAACATCACGGATTCCATGGGTGATAGAAAACTCAATTCCCAGAAAATGCAGTTAGTCAGTTCGTCTGGAGGAGATAAAATATACCAGTATACATATTCAATTCCCCATGATGCATGGTCAGGGTTCTGGAAGGTGAGGGTTGATACACACGATGATCCCCTCATCTATACAAATGCATCTACTCAATTCTTCATACCCTGGGATGTGAACATAACTCCGAATCATAACACCACCACGAATGTAAGCTCCCAGGACAGGGAATTTACATTCGAACACACGATAACTAACACAGGGTTAGGAGCGAATATCTTTGAAATAAAGGCAACATCCCAGAACGGATTCGATATTAAGCTATACATCGATGGAAATCTGGCAGCCGAGGACTACAACGGAGACGGCGTTTGGGATTATGTGAATTCTAATTACGACAGTGATGGGGATGGGAATCCGGACACTGGGATTTTGCTTGCCGGTGAAAGCATGGATATTGAGATATCCGTCGTAATTCCTGCGAATTTCACCGGGAACGAGAGCGTGGATGTTGAAGCTTATTCCTTCTTATCGCAGGGTATAAACGACCATGCTTACGACAAGATCCAAGCGGTTCCAGAACTAAGCGATTTAGTTATAATCGCACCAATAATGCTTGTGGTTGCTTTAATAAAAAGAAAAGGGAGATTTACTCTTTTCTGAGCTCTATCTCTATTGAGGAGACATTAGTATCTCCCTTGTCTCCCTGAAGGGACTCGGTTCCTATTTTCACATCTCCGTACTGGAGCGTCGGGACAAATCGATTGCGCACTATTTCAGCGACATCCACTGCCTTGCTTATGGCCCTGCCTCTCGCCTTGAGTATGACGAGATCGGCGCCACTGTTGAACTGGGTCACCACTGCAAGAACATAGTTCATTGTCGGCTTCTTTCCTACGAACACAACGTTTTCCTCTGCCATTTTTCATCGCCTCCTTTTTTAGGTAAATGCGGAATATTATTTGTGTATTTATAACTTACCCTCTGCGCGATGATATATCTCACCTCCTGCCAGTATCACGAATATCCCTATGAGCGCCGGTGCGAGGGAAGGAGGATAAGCTACGATCTTCCACCCAATCCACCTTGCGTAGAATGCAAAGAAATAAATCAAGAAACCGATGGCTATGAGCACCACAGCGATTTTCCTGTATTTCTCTTGATTCTCCCTCTTTATTATTTTTCTGTTTCTCCACTCGGCCCAAGTGTATAAGAAACTTGGAAGCACGAACACCGAGAGCACGAAACTGTAGAGAATTGAAAGTGCTGCAATCTCGCCGAACTCCCTTATGGGAGGCATTGATGAGAGCATCAGTGTTCCGAATCCAGCCATGGTCGTAGCAGCAGCTCCAAAAATGGATGTACCTGTGTGGAGAACAGTTTTTCTCATTGCTTTCTCTATATTTTCCTCTTTTCTCATATCTTCCAAAAAGCGATGGGTTATGTGAATCGCATATGTTATTCCCAAACCTATGGTGAGCGAGGTGATTGTAACCGTTACCACGTTGAACCCTATACCAAGAGCGTACATGCTTCCCAATAACCATAGCAGTGCGATTACCACAGGAATCGATGAGATTATCCCCAGAAGATAGCTCTTTATCTCATAGTAGAACACTATGCTCAGGACGATGAAAGATGTGATTATGGTGATTATTAGCGAGTTCCATTCACTACTGTTGAGCATATCCAATATGTGGAAGGTCAATATATTCGTTCCTGTGAGGGTTGCTTTGTATCCAAGGTCTCTGATGGGCTTTATATCTCTGCTTATTTCCTCGCTGAGAACTCTGTTTTCCTTGTCTGTGCTGGCGGTGCTGCTGACAACTATGAGCATGGAGTCGTAGGTGTTATTGCTCTTGTGAAGTATGTTCTTTCCATCACCATACTCGTACAGCCAGTCGTAAATGGCGGTTATGTTCTCATCTGGATATCCGTCTCCGTCCGTATCGTTCTCGCTGACCATCTTGGCAAAGCTCACGTTCTTCTCGCTCCATTCTTTTATTAGCGTCGTTATACTTGTACTGCTGGCGTAATTCACGTAGTCGTCGTCCTTTATGCTGCTCATCGTCTTATCAACCGCCTTAATCAATTGTGGTGAGGTCACGTTTCCCTGAATTAGCACGTAGTTGTTATTCATTGAAGAGGAGTTGAAGTTGTCCATCATGAAGTTGATAGTGTCCGATATGGGTAAATTACTGGGCAGGAAATCCTTCATGTCGAATGTCGTGTTCACATTCATTCCCGCGTAAATTGACACTCCAGTTAGAAGTAGAATAACGATTAATACGGAGTATCTGTGCTTCTCCGCGCCAGTTGCTCCTAAGGCCATGAATCTGTTTAGTAATGCTACGCCAGATCCCGATTTTTCCATCTCTTTTTGCTCTCGTATTTTCAATTTTCCCTTCCTGTCCCTTCTCTCGTCTATGAGGATTTTCACTGCTGGAACGAATGTGGTGAATATTATGAATGCGCCAAATATTCCGAACGCGTTCATCACGCCGAAGCTCTGTATGGGGGGAATTGGCGATGAGAGATTCGAAAGGAATGCCACCATGGTTGTGATCGTTGCTAAAATCAAACCCATTCCTAAGTGTGTAATCATCTCATTCATGGCGCCGCGAACGGTATTTCCCTTCCTTATCTCCTCGCGATACCTCAAAATTGTGTGGATTGCGTAATCAATGCCCAAACCCACGAGGAGAATGGCAACGGTGGTGCTAATCTGATTGAAATCGTAATCCATCATCACTCCGAATCCGTAGGCCCACATTATGGCCATCCCAAGCCCTATGAGCCCCAGCAAAGTGTCGATTAAATCTCTGAATGTAACGATTAGGATTATCACAATCAAAATCATTGAAACCGGAAGTAGAATGTTCATTGTCTCGTCTGCGGTCTTCTCGGTGGCTTCCGTTATCATGTAGGTTCCCATGACCCTGACTTTCTCTTTCACCTTAATCTCTTTCACAGCGCTACCCACTTCTTCCTCTATTCTTTCCATTTTCTTTGAGTGCTGGTTGGAATCCTCAGAGGAGGACTTGGTGTCGTTTAGCATTACGAGCATTAAAGCAGCTTTAGCGGTTCTCCCATCGAAGTCTTTAGAGAACATGTTCTTGAACTGCACCGAGAACTGGGTCATCATGTACGAGAATCCCGAGAGATACGAGATGTGATTCACGAAATAATTCAATCCCTCGGAGGCGTTGTCTATTGTTTCACTCATATTGCTGTAAAGCTTGAGAGATGAAAGCACTGACGTGTTTCCGGTGGTGTTGTAAATGAAGTTAATTCTTCCTACCATTTCATTTAATAAAGAGGACAGAGAACTCATGTTTTCGCTCATGCTGGTGATATGTGGAAGGGTGGAGTTTATGGCATCTGTCAATTCCGAAGAATTGTAATTTTCTATGCCACTTATGGTGTTCTCGATATCCCTCTGGCTCATGTTGTTGAGTATCTTCATCTTCTCACTGCTGTTCATGTTGAAATCGGGTATCTCCAAACTTGGTCCTTGGAAGCTCATATTTAAATCAGGGGCTTCGGTCATCATGCTCGCCAGTTTCATCTCGTTTAGGTACATGCCCTGAATTTCATACTTGTACTGCTCTGCGACGGGAGAATCGAATGCGTGCTTGAGCGCATAGTAAACTTGGAACTGCTCTCCGGATCCTGAGGGCTGCGATGGGGAGTTCATCATGTCCATTATGAAGTTGAATATGTTCACTCCGTAAATTGCCACGCGAGAATATTTCATAACGTAGTCTAAATCCATGATGGCTTTTGAGAACCATTGGTAATAAGGGGAATTCATTCCCGCCAGCGCGTTTTCCACCATTTTTTGCTGCATTTCCATATTCTGATTCGATGCGTTGAGAGAATTTACCACGTTGGAAATGGCGGCGGTTGTATTGGCAACGCTATCGTTGTTAATCATTCCCTTTATTCCGTTGAGGGTGTAATTAAGCTGCACCGCAGAATTATACCCATCGATGAATCCTCTGCACGAGTTCATGGTTGAATTTGCCTCGTAAGCTACATCGTAGTATATGTAGTTGTACATTAGCCACTGGTTGAAGGTGGAGTTGAATACCATAAGAGATTCTTTGAAATCGCCGCTCGCTACGGAGAGCATCTTGGTTGTGTTCTCCTGCACGCTCTTTATATCCTCTTGCGTAACAATTCCCGAATTTAAATCGTAGAGAAACTTAGATAGGGAGCGGTTGTAATTCTGATAATAGGGAAATACATAGCCCATCTGTTTAATGTTTTGAGATACCCCTGAAATAATATTGTCGAGTGTCTGAAGCGCGGTGTCGTTATCCCCGCTCTCCACGGAGTAATCAACGTAATTCAAACCCTGAATGAGTTGATTGTTCCCCGCGATGCCCTGAGCAATGGAGGAATTTGAATAATTCAGAGAATAATAGGAAAAATTGCCCGCAGAGATGAAGTTTCTCACGCTCACTTCCTTTTTCTCTATGCTCATATTAGATTTCATATCTCCCCTCAAGAAGTTCAGCAGCGGGTTTTCCATCTCCGAGCCGTTCCCGCTTTGCATGGGCGGTGGGGTGAGCATCGTAAGAATCCGTGATTTAACTTCGAAATTCTCCCCGTAGATTAGGGTGTATGTGATATTCTCCATGAGGGGAGCGAAGGTACTCATATCTGTGTTGTTTCCTTCGGGAGGATGGGTGAATATCACAAGAACTATGGTTTTAGCATCCTCTCGCAGCATGGTGGCGTTGGTGTAAATATTGTCGTAGCTCTTCATTATATCGTTCATTACCGAGAGTGGAAATACTATGGCGGTGAAATTTACCTTCTCCGAATTTTCACTCATGTTGTTTAATCCACGAATCAGTGATTTTTCAAATTTGAGGGTGAGATTTCCCATAACAATCACATCTGCGGGGGACATAATGCTTTCTCCGGGGGAATCCGGGGTTCTGAAGTATTTTGTAATATTTTCATTACGTTCCAATGAATTTTGAACTTTTAACATATCTTGAAGGCTCCCTTTGCTGACCGTGTTATTACCGATAAAAATCACTTCCATTATGTCCGTGTCTCCGAACTGTTCACTAACATTCTTTTGAGCTTGAACTATTTCATCGTTCGGAAGGAAGGTACTCATGTCGGCGCTCATCTGCATTTGAGATGTATACACACCGAATATTGATGTCAGGAGAAGTATGATTATTAACGTTGCCAGCGGCCGTTTACTCACGATGTTTCCAAGTGCTCTCATCTCCATTTCTCATCACCATGCCGGTGAAAAAGGACATATTACTTAAGTTTTTGTAATCTACTCCATCTTTTTTTAAAAAAATTAAAAAAAAAGTTAATTTTTGAGCAATTTTTGGAAATATTTAAGTAGTTTGAACAATATTCTCACTGGAGCGATATGAAAATAAGGGAAATTGACAGGAAAGTTATGTGTGCCCTATCGCGAAACATCGACCTTTCCATCAAGGAACTTTCGGAGAAAATGGGCATGAACTACTGGACTCTCTACAAGACCGTGGAGAAGTTGAAGAATGCGGGGATAATAAGAGAAGTTGCCATACCAAACTTCAAATTTTTAAACTATGAGATCTTCGTGGCCGGCTATGGGAATTTAACGAAGAAGAGGATCCATGAGCTCTGGAAACTTAGGGATTCTGGAGAGTTTAAGGAGTACTCGCCCCTTATCTTTTACGGGATTGCCGAATCTTATCGGGGGTTTGTATTCGGAATCGCTAAAAATTATACCAATGTGAAGAAGACCATAATCTCCGCAGAGAAGATAATAAGATTGAGAGAGATAATAAATTCCAACGAGATAAATCTAGCGTTTTTGCCATTGGAACTGGCAAATATCCCCGTGTTGTTCGATTACTCCGGCATTCTATGCAGGGAAATCGGTATGAAAAATCTCAGGCCTCTGAAAGTCCCAGATAAAAAGCCCAGGAGGAACCTTACTGAAAGGGATAAGATAGCCATGCTGAACATAGTGGAAAATCCTGAAGTTTCCCTTTCAGATTTGGCAGAAAATATAGGCGTGACCATTCAGACTGCCTCCAAGATAAAAAAGAGACTATTCGATGAAGGCTGGCTCATAAGGAGGATAATCCCTAATTTGCAAATTCTTGGATACGAGGTCATGGTGTTTGCTCACTGGCACACGAATCCAAAAAAAGCCGAGCTCATGGGAGAAATCAAAAGCAACACGCAGGAGTTCGATGTGGACATATCCAACATCACTTTCCTCGCCTATGACGTTTTAGAGGGGATAGCCTTAGCTGCCTTCCATACTTTGAAGGAGAGCAGGGAAATAATCTCATTCTTCGAAAAACTTGGCGAGGGTACAGGTATATTAGCCTCAGAGCCCGAGATAATATTCCTTTCATTGCAAGAAGGGATAAAAATAAAAGACCACAGCTATGCGGGTATAATTCGTGATCTGCTCAGGAGTTGAGTAGCCTTAAGGCCATGTTCACCTCGAATGCAACCCCGTATATCAATGCGTCTTCGTCCATGTCGAACCTTGGATTGTGATGCGGATGAATTATTCCCTTTTCCTCGTTTCTCACACCTAAAAATGCGAATAGTGCCGGTATGATTTTAGCGTATTCCGAGAAATCCTCGCCGCCCATGTCCCTTTCCTCCTCTATTACTTGGAGAAATTCCGAAGCAACCTCCCTTCCAATTTTCACCAGGGTCTCATCGTTAACCGTGGCGAAATTGAGATTCTTATAATCAATCTTCGCTTTGCACCCGAACCCCTTCGCAATATTCTTCGCCATTTCCTTTATCCTTTTCTCCACGAGTTCGTGTATTTCTTCGTCAAAAGTTCTCACAGTTCCTTCCATCACCACCTTCTCGGGAATGATATTGAATGCCGTTCCTCCAGAAATCTTACCAACGGTGACCACTGCCTTTTTCATCGGATCCACGTTTCTGCTCACTATTGTTTGTAAAGCAGCTATAAGATGCGATAAAGCCACAATCGGATCCTTCGTCTCGTGGGGAGATGCTCCGTGGCCCCCCTCTCCCCGTATCTCTATTTTGAAAGAATCCACATTCGCCAGAACAGGTCCGGGGGTGATCGCTATTGTTCCCGTGGGTAAATTGGCCCAAACGTGCAATCCGAATATGGAATCCACACCATCTATCGCGCCATCCTTAATCATTTTACTCGCCCCGTTCAACCCCTCTTCTGCGGGCTGAAACACGAACCTTATGTTCCCTTCGAAATTCTTTTGAGATAGAATTTTGGCTGTAATCAGAAGCATGGCTGTGTGCGCATCGTGTCCGCACGCGTGCATCTTTCCCGGATACACCGAGCGATACGGCACATCGTTTTCTTCCTGAATTGGAAGTGCGTCCATGTCCGCGCGGATGGCGATGGTTTTATCTCCCCCGTTTTCCAAATAACCAACTACTCCAGTTTTCCCCATTATTTTTGTTTTTATTCCTAGCTCATCCAGATACTCTCTGACGATTTTGGAGGTTCTCTTCTCCTCGAATCCGAGCTCAGGGTGCATGTGAAAGTCCCTTCTAAGCGAGATGAGTTCGTTTTGATACTTCATAAATTCTTTCACGGGGTTCATAATGTAGAAAAAGAACGGCGATATAAAAACTATTTCTCCTTGAGATAGAGCATCTTCTCTACGTCATCAGTGATTGCCACCTCGTAAAGACCTTCGAATCCCTCCACGTGCTTCGGCTCATTCACCGTCCATATTGAAATCTTAGCTCCGAAGACGCGGTAGTATCGGACTAAAGCTCGAGCTTTGAAAACTCCCAAAACCTCTTTGATTTGATATGGCAAATTGACAAATTCCGCATGGAGTCCTACTATTGACTTGGGCAATCCGAAGGCCCCCGACGCTCCCCTTAGCACGGGAAGAATGCCTATTCTTGCCTCCTTGCTCATGGAGCGAAGTTTTTTAAGTGCTTCCAGTTCAAAGGAAGAGAAGATTGTTCGCTCCATGGCATTGTATCTTTTCACGATTTTCAGGGAACCCTCCACGGCGTTCACATCCTTTATTTCGACGTTTATGAGTGCTTTTTCTGGAAGAAGCTGATAAACCTCTTCCAACAGGGGTATTTTCTCTCCCTCTTGTTTATACTGAAGCAAATCTTCGTAGTTGCTTTCCCTCACTTCCACATTCGCATCGAATACCTTTTTTAGATTTCCGTCGTGGCTAACAACGATTTTTCCGTCTTTGGTTCTCCAAACATCTAATTCTACGCCATCCGCTCCGTACTCAATGGCTTTTTCGAAGGCTAAAAGCGTGTTCTGGGGATACTTTGCGCTGTACCCTCGGTGGGCGAGAATAATCATAAGCCCGAATATAAGTAATGTTTATTAAATATGTCGCCTTCGGTCAAGCATGACAGACAAAGAAGAAGTTATGAAAAGGGCAAAGGCCCTGGGAGAATCGTTGAGAGAGAGCGATGAATATAAGGAACTTATGGAAGCGCAGAAAAATTTGGATGAAGATGTGGAAACGCAGGAACTCCTTAAAAATTACGAATCGA
>JALWEL010000060.1:1071-13960 GCA_027014065.1 DHVE2 group archaeon | reverse complement strand
CGTTGGCCATGACCCTGGTTCCGGGTTTCAAATCGTCCATGGGCTTCAAAAGGGCCACGCGCTCGCCGTCATCGCCCGCCAGAAGCATTCCATGGGACTTTACACCTCTTAGAGTGGCAGCTTCCAAATTGTAAAGAAGGAGAACTTCCCTACCTTCAAGTTCTTCACGGGAATAATATTTCTTAAGCCCGGCAACCACCGTTCTCTCTTCATCTCCCAGATCAAGCTTTACAATGTACAATTTCTCCGCATCAGGATGATCTTCCACGCTTTTAACCTTAGCCACGCGGATATCCATCTGGTTCCACTTCTCGAACCTTTCCTCTTCGATTTCAATCTTGTGGAAAAGGTGCTCCGGCTCCTTCAATTTTCTTCCGGCTGGGAGATTCTTTATTCCCTCGTTCCATTGGTGCTCGAATATGGAATCCTCGTTCCCTAAATATTTCCACACCTTTTCCGATGAGAAAGGAAGGAATGGTGCGCCGAAAACTGCAAGTGCTTGAACCATCTGGAGACAAATATTAATCGTTGTGCCGCATTTCTCTTTGTTTTCTTTGCACTGAGCCCATGGTGCTTTCTTCGTGAAATATATGTTTCCGAAATTCACAAGCTCCAGCCATTCCTTAATCGCCTTTTTGAACTCCACATTTTCTATGTATTCGCTCATCTTCTTGCGGGTTATCATTATCCTTTTCAACGCTTCCCTGTCCAGCTCGTCCACTTCCCCGCGGGGCGGAATCTTGCCGAAGTTGCGGTATGCGAAACTCAGAATTCTGTAAACCAGATTGGCATATTTTCCAACAAGAGTTTCATTAATCGTCGAGACAAAATTCTCCCAAGTGAAGTTGAAATCGCGATGCTCCGGCATGTTTACAGATCCGTAGAAGCGAATCATGTCTGGGTCGAAATTATCCAGAAGTTCGGGCATCCAAACGCCTATCTTCTTGCTCTTTGAGAATTTCCTTCCTGAGAATTGGAGATACTCGTTGGCCACCACGTTGTACGGCAAGTTTAGATCGCCGTGGGCCATGAGCATGCCGGGCCAGATTATTGTGTGGAAAGGAATGTTATCTTTTCCCAAGAAATAGTAGTGCTTCGCATCCTCGTTCTTCCAGAACTCCTCCCATGATTTCCCATTCCTGCGGGCCCACTCCATGCTCGCGGAGAGATATCCTATTACTGCGTCGAACCAAACGTATATTCTCTTATCCTCGTAACCTTCCATTGGTATTTCAACACCCCAGTTTATATCCCGGGTTATGGCCCTGTCCTTCAATCCAGATTTGAGGAATTGATACGTGAATCTCTTCACATTGTCCCTCCAGAAATCTTTCTCCTCAATCCAAGAAATTAGGCGATCCTCCAATTTGCTCAACGCGAAGAATATGTGCTTGCTCTTCCTGAACTCCGTGGGCGTACCGCATATGGCACAGCGCGGATTTATAAGGTCCTTCGGATCTAAAGTTCTCCCGCAGTTGTCGCACTGGTCCCCGTGGGCGTTCTCGTAGCCGCAATAAGGACAAGTGCCAACCACGTAACGATCCGGAAGGAATCGGTGGCATTTGGGACAATACGGAAGGAGCATCTCATCCTCGTACAAGTACCCGTTCTCTAAGAGTTTAAGAAAGAATTCTTTAACGACTTTTTCGTGATTTTCATGAGAGGTGCGGTAAAACAGATCAAACGAGATTCCCAGTTTATTCATAACTTCGCTGTTTATCTTATGGTACCTATCCACTATTTCCTGCGGGCTCTTTCCCTCCTTCTCGGCGGTTATAGTGACAGGTGTACCATGCTCGTCGCTGCCGGAAACCATGAGAACATCGTTTCCAATCATTCGATTGTACCTTGCGAATATATCCGCAGGTAAGTAAGCGCCCATGACATGTCCTAAATGAACCACACCGTTGGCGTAGGGCCAAGCAACACCGATGAATATTCTCATAGTGGCAGGTATGTATTACCATTTTTTTAAATTTTGGGTACTTCCAGAAAAGAAAAGCCTGGGAGTAAGGCATATAAGAAAATAAGTAAAAAGACAAAAATTTTAAATCTGTAACCGAAATAAGCCGCTTATGACTCCTTCTACCAGAGTAGCCACTTTTTTACCTAACTTGGATTACATAAGGTTGAAAAGAGGAGAATACGGAGAAAAACTCGTAATTAATGAACTGCTTAAAAGAGGATATAATTACGATTTCAGACACATGGACAAGATGGCATGGGTTCCAATTAAAGTGAGGAAGGAATTCATGCAGATATTAAACGAGGAATTGGGTTGGGGAAATGATAAAATATACGACATGGGGTACTTCGCCCCTCAGAAATCTCCAATAATGAAGTTCTTCTTCGGATTATTTTTAAGTGTGAACACAGCTTTTTCCAACGCACCTAAAATGTGGGAAAAACACTACAATATTGGAAGATTAGAAGTTCCGGAGATGGGGAAAAACAGGGCTATTATGGTTTTAAAAAATGTGGACATTCACCCGTTGTACTGCGAATACTTGAGGGGTTACTTTGCAGGGACTACGGAGCTCGTTAGGGGAGTAAAAAGTGCACACGTTGAGGAAAATAAATGCACGTTCCGAGGTGATGAGCATCATGAGTATGTTGTAACTTGGAACGAGTGAAACTAACAGCAAAAAAGTTTTATTCTATCTCCCAATAACGCTAACAAATGACCTCAGAGTACAGCGAGAAAGTGGAAGAAATCATGACAAACGAGTTGGGGCAATTAGGTAAATTCGTGATAAAAAAGCAATGCAGGGACTTAGGAATAGATCCAGACAACATAAAAAAGGAGGATTTACCAAAGCTGGCCAAAGCTTTGGGAAAGGTCATGGTAACATTTGGGGGGGACGAAAAAGCTAAAGAGATAGAGATGAAAGTCAGGCGTCTTGCTCACTGATCTTTTTGGGATTCTTATCCTTTGAAAGTAAAACCACCCTGCTATCTTCCTTCTCGTCGATGTAATGATATCCCATCTCTGAAGCCAGTGAATTTGCGAAATTTCTTATTTCCTCATGGGAAGGCATGTTGCTCAGGTTCAACCGCTCCCTCGAATAACCCACGAACACATACGCCTTCGCTTCCACGAAATCAGGAGAGGCAAGGGAATCGAGCTTCGCGTACTCCTTCACATACTCCATGTTCCAGCCCTTAACCAATGTATGCCTTATCACAGTTCTCGTATCCAAAGAAGGAAGAAGCTCCAACGTTCTCATCAGCCTTTCCCACCCGTTCTTTATTAAAGGAACCATGAGCTTTTTGTATGTTTCCTCGTTTGGAGCAGCCAAAGTAACGTACAATTGCGTTGGTAATGGATCAAGATTTTCCAGCACCTCCGGCATGGTTCCGTTGGTCACTAAAAATGTGGTGAATCCCCTTTTGTGATATTCCTCTATCAATTCTCCCAATCTGGGATAGAGCGTGGGCTCGCCTATCAGCGAAATGGCCGCATGCTTCGGCTCCATCGCTTCTTCCCATTTCTTTCTATCTACCCTAGGATCTCCTTTGTACCCTACGATTAACCTCTTCTGCTGCTTTATACTCTCTTCCACTATGAACTCAGGGTCATCCACTTCTTTGAGATGCACTTCATCGAATCCCTGAAAACGCCAGCAGAACAGGCAGTTCTGGGTGCAATTATTCACGGCGGGGCTCATCTGCAAACATCTATGGGTTTTTATTCCGTAAAATTGCTGCTTGTAGCAAAATCTGTTACGAAGTAAACTCTCCCGGAGCCAGTGACAGAGTTTAACGGCGCTGTGATTACCGACGATGGCATAACCCTGCTTCTCTAAGATCCGCCTCGTATCCTCATCCATAAATAGAGGTATATGTGCACTTATTTAAATCTGCCTCTTGTATCTCTTGCAAATCACATAAGTTTCGGAGCTGCTTGGCGTGGAAGCCTTTGGCTTATGAACCTTGACCAGTTCAAACTCTTTCTCCAGCTTTTTCTTGAATCCGTATAACATGTCTCCCTGAAACACCTTAACCACCATGTGCCCTCCCTCTCTAAGAAAAATCTGAGAAATTTCGAAGGCCCTTTCGGCAAGCTCTATGGACCGCGCATGATCCCAAGATTGTACCCCGGATATCTTCGGGGCCATGTCTGAAATTACCATATCTACCAAATCAACTTTCTCTTTTATTTTATCCACTACTTCCTCGGAGAAGATATCCCCGCGAATGAACTCCACGCCCTTCACGTGCATTGGATTCAAATCTACCCCAATTACGCGGCCCTCGTCGCCAACCTCTTCTTTGGCGACTTGGCTCCACCCGCCCGGCGAGGATCCTAAATCGAGAACAACGAAGCCTTTTTTCAAAATATAAAAGCGTTGGTTAATTTGGATTAACTTGAAAGCCGCTCTGCTCTTGTATCCCTTTTTCTTTGCAAGGTGATAGTAGTAGTCCTTCCTCTTCAATGTGCATTCTCCTCTTCTTCAACGTGCTTCTTGTAGGCATCCACGTCCATTAACTCGTTAATTTCGTCGGGGTTCTCGATTTCGATCTCCACTAACCAATTCTCATAGGGGTCTTCGTTGAGAAGCTCGGGCTGATCCACCACATCGTTGTTCACGGCCACTATTTTGCCGGAGAGGGGCATGTATATGTCACTGGCGCTCTTCACGGATTCGACCACTGCGAAAGAATCGCCCTTGTTGAAATGCTCCCCCACCTCGGGAAGCTCCACATAAACTATGTCATTTAGCTGCTCCTGCGCGTAATATGTGATGCCAATCTTCGCTTTATTTCCATCGACCTTGACCCATTCGTGGGTTTTTGTGTATTTCAAATCCTCCGGATACATATTGAATCACCTACGGGGTGAAAAGAATTGAACGATAAAAATCTTTGCTCTTCAGGGGAATATTGATATCCTTGTAATCCATTCCCCCTCGGAAGGTGATAAAGATGCCTTCCAAAAATTACAAAGCTATGAGCGTGGAAGACACACTTAAGGATTTGAACACATCTCTCAGCACAGGGCTCAGTGAGGCGGAAGCGAAGAAGAGGCTGGAAAAATACGGATACAACGAGATACCCGAGAAGAAAAAGAGCCCGATTTTGAAATTCCTGTCTTATTTCTGGGGGCCAATCCCATGGATGATCGAAATTGCCGCCATTCTGTCAATAGTGGTGCAGCACTGGGAAGATTTCTGGATTATTTTCTCACTTCTCATCCTCAATGCCGTTGTGGGATTCTGGGAGGAGAAAAAAGCGGAAGATGTGATCGCATTTCTTCAGAATAAAATGGCAGTCCGAGCTCGAGTGCTTCGCGACGGAAAGTGGAAAGTTATTGCAGGCAAAGAAGTTGTTCCCGGGGATATAGTGAGGATAAGGATGGGTGACATCGTGCCGGCGGATATTAAGCTAATCGACGGTGATTTTCTAAGCGTGGATCAATCAGCATTGACGGGCGAATCCCTCCTTGTGAGCAAAAAAGTGGGCGACATAATTTTCTCGGGTTCGATAGTTAAGAAGGGAGAAATGACGGGAGTGGTCGTTGCAACGGGCCTTAACACGTATTTCGGAAAAACCGTGAAATTGGTCGAAGAAGCGCATACTGTGAGTTCATTCCAGAAGATGATTCTGAAGGTGGGTAACTATCTGATCATTCTCGCCCTTATTTTAGTAGCCGCTGTGTTCTTTGTGGCCATATACCGCCATGAGAGTCTTTTGGAGACGTTGAGATTCAGCCTAGTACTTACCGTCGCCGCTATTCCAGCGGCCCTACCAGCGGTCCTCTCGGTGACCATGGCTGTGGGCGCTTACAATTTAGCGAAGAAGAAGGCAATAGTCAGAAAATTAACGGCCATTGACGAATTAGCAGGCGTTGACATACTCTGCTCAGATAAAACCGGCACGCTTACGCAGAATAAGCTCACTCCCGGAACCCCAGTAAGCTTCGGAGAATTCGAGAGGAAAGATGTTATCTTATACGGAGCACTTGCGTCCAGAGAAGAAGATAATGATCCCATAGACATGGCAATTCTCAGCTCATTAGAGAAATACGGAGTGACAGACGAGTTTAAGAAGTACAAACAGGTCAGCTTCGTGCCGTTCGATCCGATAAGAAAGAGAACGGAAGCGGAGATAGAAAATGGAAAGAGATTCCGCGTATCCAAGGGAGCTCCGCAGGTAATTTTGAGCATGTGCAGGATAAGCGAAGAAGATAGAAGAAAAGCGGAGAACATGGTCGAGGGATATGCGAAGCACGGCTATAGGACATTGGGCGTGGCAATAAAAGAGGAAGATTGGAAATTCGTCGGTTTGATTCCCCTCTTCGATCCCCCGCGCAACGATGCACCTCGGGCAATAAAGGCAATAAAGCTCATGGGTGTGAAAGTGAAGATGATCACAGGGGATCATGGGTCCATAGCGAAACACATAGGCGAGATGTTAGGCATCGGGAACAGAGTAGTGTCAATGACCGAGTTAGAGGAGATGAGAAAAAGTGGAAGAGAAATTGCAACGATAGTGGAAGAATCAGATATATTTGCGGAGGTGTTTCCGGAGCACAAGTACGAAATAGTGGAATCACTCCAGAAGAAAGGACATTTGGTGGCAATGACCGGCGATGGTGTGAACGACGCCCCCGCATTGAAGAAGGCGGATTGCGGAATTGCAGTTAGCGGAGCCACTGATGCAGCGAGAGCCGCGGCAGCCGTTGCGCTTCTTGAGCCAGGACTTACGGTTATTGCGGACGCAATCAAAGAAGCAAGAAAGATCTTCGCAAGGATGGAGAGCTACGTGATTTACCGCATAACTGAGACAATAAGGGTACTCTTCTTCATAACCCTCTCCATTATGATCTTCAATTTCTACCCGATTACAGCTTTGATGATCGTCCTAATTGCCCTTCTCAACGACGTTCCCATTTTAGCAATTGCATACGATAACGTCAACGTTCACAACAAACCTGTGAAATGGAACATGCACAAGGTTTTGGTACTTTCAAGCATTTTAGGCATAGGAGGAGTGATAAGTTCGTTCTTCCTGTTCTACATCGCAAAAGATGTGCTTATGCTCAGCTACGCTGCAATTCAGACCTTTGTGTTCCTGAAGCTTGCGGTGGCGGGACACCTCACCATATTCGTAACCAGAACCGAGAAGTTCCTGTGGAGCAAGCCTCGGCCCGGAGGACTGCTCTTCTGGTCCGCGGTAATAACTAAGATCATCGCAACCCTGATAGCGGGATTCGGATTCTTGGTGGCTCCAATAAGCTGGTGGCTCGTCGCGCTGGTATGGGGTTACGCTATGGTCTGGATGTTCGTTCTTGATCAAATCAAGGCATGGACCATCAAAGAAATGAAATCCCTCTATTGATTTTTTTAATTTTTGGAACGAGTAAAAACACATATACAACTTCCGCATATCTGGTAAATGTGAAAAAAAGCTTCGTGGACAGGGAAAGGGAACTAAATCGCATATATTCCAATTTCGAAAGGACAAAGAGGGGCGAGGGCCGAGTGGTTCTCATGGAAGGCCCTGCTGGAATTGGAAAAAGCGCAATCGCAGAAAAATTCAAATCGGAAGTAAGCGGCGTGGAAATTCTGGATTCGAGAGCAACCGTGGACATGAAATTCTCTCCGTATTACCTGTTCAAAGAGGCGCTGAAGGATTACGGAGATTTGAAAAGCATAAAGACGGAGCAGGAGAAGAGAAAAATCAAAGAGATCAGCGAGGATTTAGTGGTAAGACCAAGAATGGTATTTGTAGACGAGATAGAGAACGGCGCAGGGTACATGATTTTTCAGGAGATGCGAAAGGAAATCGAAGGGCTGTGCCTAACGGTTAGAATGCCAGAAAGCGAAGAAGGATTGTGGATGACAGAGACAAAGACCGAGATAAAGAAAGTCAATCCGAGCAATTTAGAGTTTGAAGTCATCCCAAAGATATACGATTTTTTGGAAGGAGATGATGAGAAGGTTGTGTACATAGACAATATCAACTACCTTATTTACCTCAACGGCATAGATCGTGTGGTGGAATTTTTACATACCCTATACTCAATAAGCGGAGGAAAGCACGGGGTGGTGATTTCGGGAAGGTCAGAACATCTCACCGAGGAGGAGAAGAGCAAACTATTTTCATGTTTCGACGAAATCCTATCATTCGAAATAAATAGAGAGAGAAAAAACCCCACCCTTATATTAGTAAGTTCCATCGAAGACGTTAGCGCCAGAAAGAAAGTCGTGTTCTCATCGAAGATAGGCGAGGGAGATTACACCATAGGAGAAGCGCCCCTGAACCCTCACCGGTTAGATTTCGAGATCTTCGAAACCATATCCAGAGAGATTGAGAAGGGAAACAACGTGGTTTTAGATTGCATCCCCTACTTAGTGCATTACAATGGGATCCGCAAGATATACACATGGATGAAAGCAATAGCGGATTTCGCTGACAAAAACCGCGTAAAAGTTTACGTGGTGACCAAATCCCTAAATGATGTATACGTGGATATGCTGAAAGAACTCGCGGACGAGTCAAAAATAATGAAACACATGAAATACGAAGAAGTCAAAGAAGTGAACGCCATAAAGTTCTACGATTCGATTTTGGGGTTCTTGGATTACAACTCCAAGAAAAAGCCCATCGTAATGATTTTAGAGGATCTGCAATGGGCAGATAAAAGCTCTCTGGAATTGTTCAGATATCTGGCTAGAAACATATCAAAAAGCAGAATATTCATACTCGCCACATACCGCGGAGAAGACATAGTGTGCGACGAGGAAACCGCGGAGATAATGGAGGACATTCAAACATTGGAGAACGTGGATCTGATCAGGATTAGAGGGCTAAGCAGGGAGAACCTTGCAAAGCTTTTGATGGAAAAGGATCCCTATCTGAAGGAGGAAAAAATCGAAGAAATATACGAGAAAAGTGAGGGGAATCCTCTGTTGGCTCTTTCAATCTTGGAGCACTTCAGCAAGGGGGGCATGCAAGTTCCAGAGACCATAAGGGAGAGCGTAGAGATGCAATTGGAGTCTTTAGACGATAGGACTCTAAATTTCCTATGGGTGCTCTCGGCCATAGGTGAGTACGCACCTTTAGATGTGGTAAAATCCATATACCCCAGATGGAAAGAGAGATTGAAAAAGGTCGATGGGAAATTCGTTGAATCCGAGAAAGAAGGAATAAGATTCAAATACAGCATATACCGCGAAATCATATACAAAAGCGCCTCGAAAGATGTGCGTGTGGATATCCATCGCAAATTGGGGGAGATTTACGAGAAGAGAAACATAGTGGAAGCGGCGAAGCATTATTACATTGCGAAGGATTTGAAAGCATTAAACCTATTGAAAAAGGCCGCAGACGAGAGCCTGAAAAATTTGGCACTCAGGGACACGGTGGATTATTACAAAATGGCACTCGCAATAGCGAAGAAATACAGGTTGCAAAACGAAATAATCGACATCTACAAGAGGCTGGGAGACCTATACATGATCTCGGGCGAATACCAGAAAGCCATAGATAATTACGAGAATTCACTGAAATCAGGCAATCCTAAAAGTGTAGCCGTGGGCATAAAAATTGGAGAATGCTACGAACGACTCGGATTTTACGACAAGGCCCTTTTGATTTTCTCTCAGTACAAAGATAAAGCAAAAGGAATAGAAAGGGGGATTATTGCTGGTAAAATAGGGATTGTGAAATGGCATTTGGGAGATTTCGATGAAGCAAAGCAGTATTTGGAGGAATATCTCAAAATGGCGAAAAAATACAAAAGCGCCGAGGATGAGGCGGAAGCTTACAGAAATCTCGCGATCATTTATTACTATTTCTCCAAGTACGACGTAGCCATAGAGCATGCTAAAAAAGCCCTGGATAAGGCTATAGAATCCGGAAAATACGACCTAATCGCAAACGCTTACAACGTTATAGGCGTGATTTACAACAGGCAGAATTTGATGGACGATGCACTGGAGTACTTCAAAAAATATCTGGAAATCGCGGAGAAAATAGGAAATTACGACTACATATCCAAGGCGTACAACAATCTCGCTATTATATACGACTACAAAGGAGATTACGAGAAAGCGAAAAATTACTATCTTCTGTCTCTGGAAATGAATTACAAGTTAGGAAACAAGAGGGATCTGGCAATATCGTACAATAATTTGGCGGTGGTAGAGAGCGAGAACGGAGACGCCATGCAGGCCATTGAGTACCTCAAAAAGAGCTACAAATATGCTGAGGAAGTTGGGGATACGTACAACATGTGCAGCTCCTACATAAATCTGGGCTCATTCTACCTTCAAGTGAGATATTATAACGAGGCCAAAAGAAGTTTCAACAATGCACTAAGCATAGCCAAGAGTGAGGGCTACCTTCCAGAAATAGTAAACATATACTCCTATCTGGCAATAGTGGACATGGAAATGGGAGACATGAAAAGCGCCGAGAAGAATCTGAATCTCGCGGAGAAGGCGCTGGAGAGTACCGAGGACATATACGCGGACATGATGGTAAGGGATACGAAAATCGAATACTTCATAAATCTCGGAAAGATAGACGATGCGGAAAACCTGCTGGAAGAGGCCATCAAGATCGCGGAAAAAATAGGCGATGAAGAAGAACTCGCGTTTTTGGACGCTTATAGAGCGAGATTGAGATGCGCCAGGAAAGATTACAACAATGCAATAATCTACTTTGAGAAGGTAATCGATTATTTCAAGAAGAAAAACAAGAAGAAATGGATCGCAAACTACTATGTAAAATACGCGGAATGCCTCCAGAACTTCAATAAAGAAGAGGCGAAAAAATACTACCAGTATGCATATACACTCCATAAGAGCTTAAACAATCAGAGATGGGCAACTGAGATTGAAGAGAGATTGAAAAAGTTGTGAGGGTTCGTTATGAAAATCGCACTAACCGGCACACCTGGCACGGGAAAAACGAGCGTTGCAAAAATTCTGAAAGAAAAATACAGGATAATCAGCTTAAATGATTTTAAAGACATGCGTTTGTATTACGACGAACTTCGAGACACGTACGTGGTGGACATAGAAAAAATTAAAAAAGAAGTTGATAAGATTGATGATAAAGAGCCGGTGATAATAGAGGGGCATTATTCCCAGGACATGAACGTAGACCTCGTGATTGTGCTCCGCTGCCATCCGGACGAGCTGAAAAATAGATTGAAAAAGAGGGGATACGGAGAGATGAAAATAATGGAAAACGTGGAGGCGGAGGCCATGGGCATAATAACCGAAGAATGCCTCTCCAAATTTCCGGAAGAGAAAGTGTACGAGATAGACACCACTTCCAGAAATCCAAAAGAAACAGCCGATGCCGTTGAAGAAATAATCAGAGGAAAAGGAAAAGAATACAGAACAAGAATAAGCTACATGGAGGAGATTCTAAAATGGTACTGAACAAATATCGTGGGAACGTGGATTCAATACTAACCGCAATCTCCAAGCCCTTCGTGAAGATGAATCCTAATACCATCACTGCCATCTCCCTATTAATCGCCCTTATGGCAGGGCTCTCTTACTACTTCGATTTTATGCTTCTCTCTTTCGTTTTCATTCTTCTCTCTGCGATGTTGGACGCCATTGACGGCAAGGTTGCCCGATTGAGGAATATCGCCTCTAAAAAAGGGGATTTTTTGGATCACGCCATTGACAGATTTGCGGATACCTTCATTCTTCTAGGCGTGATATTTAGTCAATATGCAACTCTTTGGATCGGTGTGTTCGCGTTGGTGGCTGTGTATCTAACAAGTTATTTAGGCACACAAGCGCAGGCCATCGGGTTGAAAAGAATATACGGAGGAATACTCGGTCGCGCGGACCGCCTCGTGATTCTCATGCTCTTACCAATAGTGCAATTCTTCTGGTGGGGCTATTATTTTTCCGTCACGGATTGGGTTCTGATTTTATTCGCAGTATTAGGAGGAATCACTGTGGTTCAGCGCTTTGCGGCGATTTGGCGCGCGCTTTCTTGAATCCCTCTTTCTTTATTTTGTAATATAGCAATGGATGTGTCATCCAAGGCTTAAAGCAAAGCTTGTCCTTGGCCACATCCCTAACACAGAGCCCGTAGGCCCGCGGGGTCGCACATTTGGACACCTTGTATTCTTTTCCCGATATCTCGCCGGTTATGTGGCGAATCTGATAAAGGGTCAGATCTTTTCTGAAATCCGGGACGGTGGCAAATATGTTGAGAATCTCATCGTTGCTCATTCCAATCTGATGCAAAAACGCCACCATGGAAAAGCGAGCTTCGTGAGACACATTTACCCCTTCCTTTATCTTGGCGATTATGTTCTTCATGCAGGGCGGAAACGCGTTGATATCCACTTCCCCCAGATCCAAACGAGAATAAGAGGAAACGTACTCATCCTTCAAATTCCGCAGTTCTTCCAATTCATTTTTCAAGTACTTCTCCAAAATTTTCTTTTTCTCTTTCTGATTTTCCACATCTTCAACGAATTTCTCCACGAAAGCTTCGCGAAGTATTTTTATGAATTTATCCCGCGGAAGAGGAAGCCAGCCCCCCTTGAGCCTCTGGCGCACGAGGCGGAAATCATCGGTGCTGAAATTTTTCGCGTACTTAATGAAGTCAATGAAATAAACCTCGTACCCTTCATCATTCTTTCTAAATTTTATATCCAGTGATTCCGCCACTAACTCGATGTCCTCCGGCACATCCTCCAAATTTCTTTCCAAACGATCTCTCTCGATGTTCGCAAATCTCCTAGTTACCAACGGGTCATCCAAAGCGATGAGAAACATCTTGGCCACAATGAACGAGAGAAAAATGGTCTTGAGGGAAAAATCACCTCGAGGAGTGGGGAAATCCACTTTCTCTCCGGTTAAAGAGGAACGAACCCGAGAATAACCCAAATTTCGGGCATCTT
>JALWEL010000060.1:0-1061 GCA_027014065.1 DHVE2 group archaeon | reverse complement strand
ATTCATCGGAATTCAGCAATGAGTCGAGGGATATGTCCTTCAAGTATTCTCTTGCCTCGGGGATAAAAGGGTATCTGGCGATTTTGCGGAGATTCATTCAGGGCCGGGACCGGGATTTGAACCCGGGTCAGGGGATTGCCGCAAAGCCCCTTTCTTTTTGGGGGTAAAGCACCTTTTTTAAAGGGGCTTTTCCACAGTCCCCCAGGATAGCCCCTACCCTATCCCGGCCATGCGTGTGGGAAATGGCAAATCATACATAAATGTTTTTTCTCAATTCAACTTCACCCGCTCCACCTGAAGCCTATCCCAAGTGGGATATTCTTCGACCTCGTATGCGTCCCAGGGAAGCTCAGGGGCTATCTCCTCCAGGATGTAGGGGGAGATCTCCACGCGCTTCCTCTCCCGGTTTATTTCAATAAGATTTTCCGGCACCCCGACTTCATCCCGCAGGACTCTATAAATCTCCTCGAGGTCCTCTCCCTCGATCACGCCCAGGATGAGCGTCGCATCCTCGGTGAGCTCTTCGTACTCCTTTTTAATATTTTTTCCTCTCCGCATTAACCGGCGGCGCATCTGCACCCCATCTTTGTACGAGGAGGAGCAATAATGAACAACTATGTCCCAATCCATGTCCACAATTCTATATGCAACTTCTTCGCTGCCCTTAACCGCCGAGGACACATCGTTTTTCGGCTCGTAGCCCCTCGCATTCAATTCGCGGTAGTTCGTCTCCGAGAATTCGAGTTCGTTGAGGTTCACGAAAATTCCTTTATCATTCGCAAATCTGACCAATTCCACCAGCTCTTTTTCCATGTCCGGAAGAACGGGAACTTCGATGCCCACGCTCATACCAGATTCTATGGACCAGTCTATCCTCTTCTCGTATATGCTTCCCAGCATTTTTGTCCAGAGCTGCGGCGGAGGGTGAAATCGGATTTCGTCTAATCCTGCCGAGGCTAATTTCTCTATCTTCTCTTTACTTCCGGATGCTGTGTAGAGATGAATGTGATGCTCCTTCCCGAAATTATCCTTGAGGAGATGGATATAGTGCACCACACGAT
>JALWEL010000059.1 GCA_027014065.1 DHVE2 group archaeon | reverse complement strand
GGTGGATATTACGAGGGAGCAGAACCGTGTGGGAGACTCGCTGAAGGTTATATATTACAACACAGACAACGGAGAAAGATTGAAGATGCTCTTTGAGTTTTCGGAAGGTGAAAAATACGATAAATACTCCGGATGGAAGAGAATTTACAGCCAGTACGTGCTCTACGATGAAGCCGTGAACAAAGCTTCCATAGACAAGATCCGCGAAATACTATTGAAGATAATACCAGTGTGGTACGAATCTCATCTGAAAGGCGATAGAAATATAATTCTGGACTTCATCAAGAGCAATTTTCAGAAAGGAGCCACATTCACCGATTAAACCCCTTTTCTAACTCTTTCTTGAACTCTTTTTGCAACGCTAGTTCCTGTTCCCATTCTTCCAGCGAGTCGAGGCTCTCCTTTAATTCTCTGAGGCAGTCGATGCATATCCACTTCTCCCCTATTTTCTTCATTGGCAGGTTCTTGTACCCAATTCTCCCGCAGAGGAAACAGACGTGCATCTCTGGAATCTTCGCTTCCACGTATAAATCCATCTTCATGCTCTCGATTATGTTTTTAACCAAATCCTCTTGCTTCATTTTTCATCGCCTGTATTTTGAATTGATTAACAAATATTTTCCCTCTACTTCCACCATATATATCCCTTTCTCTCCAGCCATGGCCTTCATTATATCAATAGCTTTCCTATAATTTTCCTCGGTGTTTTCCATATTCAGTTCGTACATTATGTCCAGCGGAGACACACGAGCGACGCCGCTCATGTTTCCGATGTGCTCTTCCCACTTTATCTTTATTTTCTCCCCATCCTCCGGTTCCACGATTCTTATTTTCAACTTTTTTTCGTTGAGCTTAGGGGTGAAACCGAAGTACATGGCGGCTATTTTCCTTATCTCCTTCTCGTCCATACTATCGCCTCAGAATATTTCGGATTCGGAGAGAACTTCAATTCCTTCTGATGATATCTCGTACGGCTTCACTTCTCGGGAATGCTTCGTTCTCCTCATCTTCAGTATTTTCAGGGTGAGCATTATTCTGTTGTTCATCTCCCTCGGTGTTAGAAGAATCACCCCGTCAACCACGTACTCCACTAACCCATCGCGGCTCACGTTAGGGTTCTTGGGATCCACTTCCGCCGTTAAAATCGCAGTGGCCCCGCTGTCCTTTATGCTCTTGCTCAACGCGAACAGATTAGTTCTCTTGTCCTCCTCGCTCTTGAATAGCATGGTTATTAAGCTCACCGAATCAATTGCGATCCTGCTCGCTCCGAATTCTTTGATCACCTGCGGGATTTCACCCTCCAATCTCTTCACGCTGCTCCCCGCGTCCTCCGGCTCCAATTTTATTAGAAGAAGAGAATCATCTAAGTACTTTTCGAAATCCCAGCCGAACGATTTTGCAGTCTCTATGATGCTGTTTTCATCCTCTTCCAAGCTCAGAAATATGCATTTCTCCCCGTTTTTAAGTCCTTCCCAGATGTACTGCATGGCGAATGTCGTCTTTCCCGTTCCGAAGGAGCCTATGACGGCTACGCTATGCCCCTTGGGGAAACCGCCATCCATCATCTCGTCCAGACCTTTTATACCCGTTGTTATCCTCATATTTATCACCCTATCTTCTCCGTGTTCACGACTACGAATCCCATTCTCCTGTTGAGCGTGGTGTTGAACCTTGCAATACGCTCTTCTTCCAAATGCGCCATTAACCCGGTGAATTTCAGAACGTACATGTATCGGTATCTTTTTGAGTATTTGTGCGACGCATGCCACTGGAAAATCATCACTCCGTCCACGGAATCGAACAAAATATTTTCCTCTCTCTTATCCATGGCTCCAGTGGTCAAAAGGAGATAAATGACCGTGTTCCATTCCTTCGCCTTGCGCCTCAATCCCCTTATAGTGTCAATCAAATCTTTCACGTCTATTCGCGGCGAGGTGAATAGGTCGGTGAGTGAATCAACGATCACGATTCTCTCATCAGCATTCTTGTCGATAAATTCCACAAACTCTTTTAGAAGATCACCTTTCTTCTTCAGGAAATCGCTAACGTTCTTGGTCACCCATTTTATGGGCACGATGCTGTTCTTGAAATATTCCACTGAAAAATCCCGAAATGTTAAATTATCCCGGAATGATTTTGCTAAATCCGGGTTGAAAGTGAGGTCTATTGCATGCATAACCTCTTCCTCGCTTCTCGAGAATGATATGTATGTGGTCCCCTTCGGTATGTAGATATCTTCGGAGCTTTCTATCATGAACTCTTTGAAGCTTTTGTCCTTCCTCGCCATGGATAATTTTGCAGCGGAGGTGTAAGAGAATTCGCGGTTCCCCGCACCTGGCTCCCCCGCTAAAATTATCACCGAGCCCGCGGGCACTCCTCCTCCGACTATGGTATCGAACGCTGAAACAGAAGTGGGAACTCTCATCTTTTCGCCTATGGCGATATAGAATTTAAATTATTCGGAAACCAAAAAATGGAAAAAAATGGGGAAATTATTCTTCTTCTTTTTTCTCTTTCTTCTCTGATTTGAACAATCTTATTAGCACAGGTACCATCATCAGTGCCATCGCTATGGCGAGGCCCCATGCCAGTGTTTGCAGTACCGCGAGCGTCGCTGGATACTGGCTGAATATTGCTGCTACGCCTATCGTTATGAACACTATGTATATTACGAATTTAGCGTAAGGCGCTTCTTCTTTGAAGTTCTCATGCTCCTTTGTTATGTTGTCGATCATGGTTCCGCCGATTATTGCTCCGGCGCCGATTATGACCGTACCTAAAATTAATGGGTAGACCAAATCACCCTGAAGCTCCATTATGTTCAATCCCAGCGTGATTACGAATGCCACTAGGCCAATTAGAATCAGATTGGAAATCAGCTTTGAGAGATCTTCGTATTTCTTCTCGAACACGCCTTTCAGCAGTATTTCTATGTACTTTGCAAGCAGGCCAACTAAAATTATGCCCACCGTTAACACTATTATGCCACCAATGAGCTTAGGTAGATACAGGGCAACTTCTTTAAGCACTGTACCTACATCGCCGCTCATTCCCATGTAGTTCACAGCCACGATGAACGCTATAGACATGACGAAAGCCAGAACTAAGCTACCAACTATGGATGATAGATCCACGTTTGATCTCTGCAACGTCTGTCCCAATTCCGTATTCGACATCGCAGGATCCACCGTTTTTCTCAGTATGTACACCGTTCCCTTTTTGGCGAGCCAGCCTATCAAATATCCTATCAATAGAATTATTGCAACCACAAGTGCGATTAATGTGCCGTTGATCACTTGCTCCAAAATCTGGTTCCAGTCGATGTTTATCTGCAGTACAAAATTCCCCGGGTTTATGAGTCCGTTCAACACCATTTTTTCACCTCCTTTTTTCTTTGCAAGTATATACCATAAAATCATATTTAAAGATTTCTGTACTTAAATATCCATTTTATTTTTTTGCGAGTTTCCAAAAATATTTTATGAGCAAAACCCTTAACACGAGATGTGAAAACGTTAATTATTGCGGAAAAGCGCAACGCTGCGCAGAGAATATCTCAAATCCTGTCGGGGGGCAAGGCAAAGTTCGTGAAGGTTGGTCGCGGGGGTTATTTCAAATTCGATAAAGAAGGAGATGAGTACTTTGTCGTCCCTTTGAGGGGGCATATCGTTGAGTTAGATTACGACGAGAAGTTCAAGAGATGGGACATAGATAATCTAATTGAGTTGGTGAATGAGAAACCGAAAAAAATAAACAAAGAGAGGGGAATAATAAAAATACTCTGGGACATCGCTAAGGATGCGGATGAGATAATTATTGCCACTGACTACGACAGGGAAGGAGAATTGATAGGCGTTGAGGCCCTTAGCGTGATAGAGAAGAAATACGGAAAGAAGTTCAAGGTGAAGAGGGCAAAGTTCAGCGCTTTAACGAAGGAAGAGGTGGAAAAAGCTTTCAACAATTTAGTGGATATCAACTACAATCTCGCCAGCGCCGCGGAGGCGAGGCAGCACATCGATTTAGCATGGGGAGCATCGCTAACTCGATTCATATCCCTCGTTTCTGGAAGAAGGGGCCGGGATTTTTTGTCGGTGGGACGCGTGCAGAGCCCCACTCTTGCGCTCATCGTTAACAGGGAGCTGGAGATAGAGAACTTCGTCCCTAAGCCATATTGGAACATAACTGCGAAGCTGCAGAAGAAGAGAAATTTTACCGCAGAGCACGCGAACAATCCATTCTGGGAAGAGGAAAAGATGAAGGAAGTTATGGATAAATTGAAGGGGGCAGATGAAGGAGAGGTAATCGACGTGAAAAAAGAGGAGGAGGGGAGGTAGGGTTCAGCTCTCCGGGGTCAGGCTTAGCGGCGTTAGCCCGCGGTCCTGAGCCTGTTGAGTACTAGCACTATGAGTATGATGGCTATGATGGCTAGGACGGCGTCGATTATGGCTAGGGTCTTGAC
>JALWEL010000058.1 GCA_027014065.1 DHVE2 group archaeon | reverse complement strand
TTCCTTGGCCCTCTAACGGAGGAATAAAAATAATGCGCGTAGACCTGTTTTTCTCGCTTTTGACGATTGATCTCATTCTTATAGGAATACTGCTAAGAAAGAGCAAGAAGGATGTGAAATACAGCCTGAAATTCGCCCTAAAACCCACGTTTCTTGGGGTTACTTTCGCCGCGCTATTTATGAAAATCGCGGTTCTAGAAACAAATTCAATGTTTTACACATACTCATTCTTCGAGATGTACGGAATTCCCCCATTCGTGGTGATCATGATTCTCCCGTACTTAGCGGGGTTGATGACCGGAGTAACGGTTGCATACGTGGCCGCCACCTTTCCCTTACTTCTCCCTTACATAGGCACTCCCCCTAGTTTCGCCGCCATCGCTCTCGCTTACGCTTCGGGCTACGCTGGTCATCTCACCTCGCCGGTGCACCTGTGCCTCGTCCTCTCGGCGCAGCATTTCAAAGCGGATATTTACAGGGTAATTAGAAGAATTATTCCCTCGGTTGTTTTCGTGCTCTCCATCACCTTGCTTATTTACTTCTTATGACCTTTTGCAAAGATTTTTATACTGCTTCTCAATTTGGGCCATCGGTGTGTTGCTATGGAGGAGCTCCTTTGCACAATTGAATTCGTGGAAGAAGACGGAATATTCGTAGCAAAACTGCAGAGTCCATTAGGGGGTTTGAGAGAGTACAGAAGCGCGTCTTTCGATGAGATCCTAGACCAAGTGATGATAGAACTCCAGCAGGAATTCGAGGGAGTAGTGTAAATGCTCTCCACCGCGGAGAAAGAAAAAATTTTAAATTTTTTATCCGAGAACCATTGCAAGTGGACTTGGATCGACATAATTACCGCTGTTGGCCCAACCAAGTTGGAGGATTTTTTTAAAGAGTTGATTCAAGGGGATACACTTAGCCACTGGTCTCCCACGGTGCCCGAAGGGTACTTGGAGATTGTGGACAAAAAAATCGTGATACACTGGATTGTGGGCGAGGAGAGCAAACTGGTGAACATAACATGCGTGGACGACGTAGATTTTGACGAGATTGATAGGTCTCTTGCTTCAACGATAATCCACAACAGCGTTATAAGGATACTCTCAGAGAATTTTTAGAATTTGAGCACGTATTTTACCGAATCATCTGAAACGCTCTTTTTGATATCGATTATTCCTCCGTGCACCTCGAACATATGCGTGAAGAAGCCATCGATAAACGGGTATATTTTTTTGTTTATTCTCGTGACCTTTATCCAGTATGAATTCTCGCTTATGGTCCTGTACCCCGTGTGGAAAACCGGGAGATTTTCTCGAGCATATATGACCATGTACTGCACACTTTTTTTAGGGGGGTATCTACCGGTAACTCCCTTGAAAGACATGCTTATATTCTCTCCGAAGTACTTACCCATTTCCCTGACGAGACTCTCTTTGTCAAGGATTTTTATGGCCGCGTTCAACGTTCGAGTGAAGTACTTCGCAGGATAATTTTCATCGTTTTTTATATCGGATTCCTTCGTGAAAAGAATCTCCTTCTCATTCACCAAGTCTATGATTTTGTGAAGACCTTCCACACCCCTCTTTTTCGTGACGTAATCAATGATCAACTTTACAGAATTTCCCTTTACCATGGTTTCACCCATGGCGTGATAGAGAACATCAGATATATATTTTTTCCACTCATTTTGGAAGAACCAACTCCTCCTTCTTCTCCTCCACCGGAGCAAATTGCTTGACTCTCCTTATTTTTCTCTCCGAGACCACGAGGCTATCCAGAACCCTCTCGGTGTACCTCTGCCTAGGATCACCCTCGGTGCTCAGCCCCGCGATGGCATCGGCCAGAACGAGGAGGGAATTCAACTTCGTTAAATTCCTCAGTAGCGCCTGTCCGAGACTTAAATCCCCTACGAAAGCAACCGCTTTTATTTTGAATATGTACTTTCCAGGGGTCTTGCCCGTCACCGCATCGAATATCACGGAATACACGTACCAAACCGGCCCCTGAACCAAGAAAAGATAGAGGGTGTCCATGTAGCTCATGGGGTGAAGGAAGTAAAGAATTAGAAACGCAATTACCAGCGTGATTAGAAAATCCACCAGAGCCGCGAGGGTGCGCCGGACCCAGAGGTCCTTGAGATTCTTGTCGTAATCCATGATTTCAAAGCCGGTTTGCATACAGGGAATAATGCAATTCCCATCATAAAATTTACCTTTTTCAAAGTCGCCCAACCTCTCGAATCCCTACACGCCTCATGGTTACCCACAACTCGCAAAAATTTAAATACGGCCCGCACATACAAACCCCGATGAAGAAATCTAAATATCCGGGGGTTTACACCGACGGCAGAAATTATTACACCTTGTCCTCGGATTCAAAGAGCGTTTACGGGGAGAGGGTGATAAAAAAAGGCTCGCAGTACTTTCATCTCTGGAACCCCTACCGGAGCAAGCTCAGCGCCGCCATGCACCTGAAGCTTAAAAATTTCCCATTCTCAAAGAAAACAATTCTGTATTTAGGGGCTTCCACAGGCACCACGGTGAGCCATCTATCGGACATCTCGGATAAGATATGGGCCGTGGAGATATCCCCTATTTCCATGAAAAAACTGCTCTCTTTGGCAGAAAGGAGGGAGAATATCATTCCAATTTTAGAAGATGCGCGAAAATGCGAGAATTATTCGCTTTTCGTGCGAAATCCCGACATAATTTATCAGGACATATCGCAGAGGGACCAGGTGGAAATATTCATGAAGAACATGGAGCACTTCAGCGTGAGAATCGGATTTCTGATGCTCAAAACGAGAACCATCGACATGAGGAGCAGCCCCAAGGAAGTTATGAAAAGAAGCAGGAGAAAAATAGAGGAAAAATACAAAATAAAAGAGACGATAAACATATCTAAGTTTCAGAAGGACCATTATGCTTTCGTGGTGGTCAGGTGAAGTTCAAGGAGATGTTCATACGGGAAATTATGCAGACGAAAAAATTAGCAAATGAGTTTAAAAGCTGGAAAACCGTGTTCTATTTCTTTTTCCCTTGGAGCCTTTATGGAATTTTTCTCATTGCCATTTATTTCCTCATGCCCCCCGGCATAAACTCGAAATTCATGACCATATCGTTTTTTTATCTCATTCCCCCTGCGGGAAAGGAGAGCATGGTGCCCGCCGGCGTGTTTCTATTGAAGGGACAATACGGGATATGGAGCGTTCCCATCACCGCAAGCTCAATTGCGTTCATCGATTTCTTCGTGGGGCTCTGGATGATGTGGAACTGGGATTTGATTAAATTGATTCCATTCTTGGGGACTTACATAATAAAATTGGAAAAGATAGGCGAGGAGAAATGGAGAAAGCACAAGTACATAAGCAAACTGGCCTACACAGGCCTCGCGCTCTTCGTCGCGTTCCCGTTTCAAGGCTCAGGGGGAGTTGGAGCGACGGTCATAGGAAGAATTTTAGGAATGAACAAGTACTATGTGCTATATTCCATCCTCTTAGGCTCCCTTTTCGGCTCATCGCTTATTGCCATTGCCACATATTTAGCGCTATTCTCCTTCGAGAATATGCCAATGACGTTCTTCGTGCTCGTAGGAATCATTATATTCATTGCAGTATTTATCCTCGCGTTGATATGGCTAAGAGGTGGTAAAAATGAAAATAATGGTGACAGGTGGAGCAGGATTCATAGGTAGCCACATCGTGGATCGCCTAATGAAAGATGGAAACGAGGTTATTGTATACGACAATCTCAGCTCGGGAAAAATAGAGTTCATTCAGGAGCACATGGGGAAGAAAAATTTCAAATTCGTGCAGGCGGACCTCTTAGATTTCGAAAAATTAAAAAAAGAGATGGAAGGAGTTGACGTGGTGTATCATGTGGCCGCGAATCCGGACGTGCGCCTCGGGGCAAGCGACACTAAGGTGCACATGGAGCAAAACGTGCTCGCGACCTACAACGTTCTTGAGGCAATGAGAATTAACGACATTCACGATATTGTTTTCACATCCACCTCTACTGTTTACGGAGAGGCAACCGAGATTCCGACGCCCGAGGACTACGGGCCACTTATTCCAATATCGTTATACGGTGCCTCAAAGTTAGGGGCGGAGGCTTTCATCACATCATACGCACACACGTTCAACATGAAAGCGGTGATTTACCGCTTCGCCAACATAGTAGGCCCGAGGAGCACTCATGGCGTAATTTACGATTTCATAATGAAATTGAGGAAAAATCCGGAAGAATTAGAAATTCTGGGTGATGGAACTCAGACGAAATCGTACCTGTACGTTGAAGATTGCGTTGACGCCATAATTTACGGATACGAAAATAGAAAAAACGACGTGGAGATTTTCAACATAGGAAGCGAAGACTGGATCAACGTGAAGAAGATTGCGGACATCATCGTGGAGGAAATGAATCTTAAAGATGTGAGGTACAGATTCACCGGCGGAAAAAGAGGATGGAAGGGTGACGTGCCCAAGATGCTCCTCTCAATAGAGAAGATAAAATCCTACGGGTGGAAAGGAAAGCACAACAGCGAAGAAAGCGTGAGACTAACGGCAAAACACCTCATAAAAGAGTTGAGAGAATAAAATCATACGGGAGCTAAAATGCTCTTTTCGATGACTTCCGGCTCTTTCCACTTTATGTGGAGTTTTATTTTCAGGGTATTTCTGTGGTAACTGACCTCGAAATTCTCCACCTGTGAGCGATAGAGCTTGTACCTCTTTCCATCCTTAGTGAGACGGGTCTCCTCCACCTTTATTAGCCCAAAACTCTCCAGCTCCTTTATTTTCCTGTACGCGCTGGCCAAAGGTATATCGAATTTGTACGCAATTTCTCGAACGGACATGGGTTTTAGAGCCGTGGCAGCTAAGATTTTAAGGTTGTACTCGTCCATAAGAACAATGCCTATGCCTGATTTATCTTCCTCGGGACTCATAGGTTTGTATCCCAAAATCAATTTAAAAGAATTTCGTTTCGATTTTCTCTTTAGATAATTACAAACAATACACTGCTATGAAAACACGCTCTGAATATGATTCGTGAATATAAACAATTGAAACAAAAATATAAAACATATACGAAAATTTAATATGCCCCCCTGGTAATTCTTAAATATGGAACTTGAAGCCATGAACGTGCTCAGCGTGCTTTTAGACCATTACTCATCGCAGATATTGATGGGCACAATGGATACTCCGAAGGGAATAAGGGAGCTTAGCAAAGAATACAAAATTCCCCTGTCCGTATGTTATAGAAGAGTGAAGATGCTCGCGGAGATGGGGCTTCTCAACGAGAAGAAGTACGGAAAGAGGGTAAAGTACATATCGAACATAGAGAACTTCAAAGCTGTGCTGAATTTCGAAGAGAACAAGATGGTTGTGGATATGGACGACTCCAATGGAGAAAATTACAGGGTGGAGGGAAACATAGTGTGAGGTGATGCCATTGAAAAAACTTCTCATTTTTTTAGTTGTTTTTTTCATTCTCTTTGCTTTTCCCACGGCCAAAAAAGCGTCAGGAGTTAGAGGGGAGATCACATATCAGGGAGGGATAGAATGGAATCCAATAAGTCAAATCACATGGTTAGGGAATTCCACAAATCCGGCAATGTGCGAGAACAACGGAAATTACGACGTAGTCTGGCAGGACGATAGGAACGGAAACTGGGAGATTTATTATTCGAAATTAACTTACTTCGGATTCAAGCTGGTGAACGATTCAAAGATTACAAATTTCAATGGCAACGACACAAATCCTGTGGTTGTTTCCAACGGCAACCATGTTTTCGTGGTGTGGCAGAGGGAAATAGGAAATAAATGGGCCATTTACTTCGCAAGGCTGCTCTACAGCAACAGGAACATAACAATTGATGTGCCACCCAAGGAGCTTAGAGGTGTGAATAATGCCACAAACCCGAAAATCGCAATGGATTCTCAAGGATTCATACACGTTGTTTGGCAAGAATACCGCAACGGGCAGTGGGACATAATGTACGATAAAATTGATGAGAATGGCAATCCTGTATTCTCCCCCATAGACATATCCAACGATGTAACCAATTCAACGGATCCGGTGATAGTGACCACTCCGAACAACAATGTAGATGTTCTTTGGCTTGATGATAACGTAACTCCCGGGTACGGCGTGATGTACCGTGGCCTCGACTGCTGCGGCTACTTCCGAACATCTGTGAGAAGGATAAGCGTCGTATCTCCCAGCACTGAGATTTCCGCATCCTACGAAGATGGAATAAACGTGGCATTTTCCGATAATAGAGAGAACAGAAGCTCGGAAATAATATTCACAAAGCTCAACGACACAGGAGTCACAGTCGTAGACGATAAAAATCTCACCGCACTGGATGGAATAAACTCCGACGAGCCAATGATTTCATCTTCAAGGGGTAGAAATTTTCTGGTTTGGAGAGATATGAATAAAGAAATAAAATTCGCGATTTTCGATTCTTCAGGAAATAGGATTGTGGAGAACATAAACATAAGCGGCGAGAACTCCAGCGAGCCACGCATTGCGATCAATTTCAACATGGTGAACATACTATGGGAAGAAAAAATTGGAGGGAAATATCATCTATTCATGAGAAGCGGAAGGTTCCCGAATCTGAAGGTTGAAAAGTTACACGTGGAGCAGATGGGAACAGAGAGAAAAATAATTGTAAACGCCACCGTAAGCTCTGATACACGAGAAAAAATAAGCGTAGAATATGGAATATATGTAGACGGTGAAGCCGTAAGATCCGGAAACATATCGCTGGAAGAAGAAAAATCTCTATCCTTCATTTTCCCAATTTCGGGAGGATTACATAACATTACATTCGCAGTGGACCCGAACAACAGGATCTTTGAGAGCAACGAATCCGACAATGTTCTCTCGGAAAATATTTTTGTGAGATCCTACGCGTATCAACTAGCTTTGAAGAAAGATTACTACCTCACGCCGGGAAACGAAACGAATATTTCGGTATCAATAATAAACACCGGCAACTGGAAAGATAATTACACCCTCGAGTTTGAGAACTTGTCTTCGGGAATATTCATCTCACCCTCTCGCAGAATGCTATCGTTGAACAGCAGCAAAGAGAAAATCCTTAATTTCACTCTCTTCGTTGGAAAAGAAGTGAAGATTGGAAATTACACCATAACCCTCAATGTTAGCTCCCACTCCAATATAACCAGCGTTGAGAACCTAACCGTTCATGTGATTCCAAGAATGTACTTTGAAATCCAATACGACAATCTCCACTACGTGCTCCCGGGTGCGGATTACAATATAAAAATAAAGATAATCAATCTGGGCGATTGCAACGACTCTTACTTCATTTCTCTCCTAACGAATTCTACATGGCCTACAATACTGGAGAATGAAACGATGAATATAAGCGCTGGAAATGCAGAAGAGGCAATTATTCATGTGGCAATACCCAACGGCACAGATGCTTTCACCAAAACTGTATTTTTAGTAGGCGTCGAATCATCGAAATCTCATATGGTAGAGAATGCCACGATTATGGTCATCGTTGCTCCGTATCATCATGCGGAAGCTTATGTTATCCATGCGAACTTCACCGGCGGGAATTATTATTTCCAAATCATGGTGATAAACACCGGCAATTTAGTGGATTTCTTCAACTTCAACGTCAGCGGAGAGATGGAAAGTTACTCTCTCCTTAGCGAGTACTCCTCTCTTCTCCCCAAAGGAGGGAAATGCATGGTGAATCTAAGCGTCTTCATTCCTCCAGAATTTCTCGCGGGATCTTATTCTCTATCTTTCAACGTGTTTTCTGGAAATATTTCTCTTCTTTCCCTCCCTCTATCTCTTACGGTCCCGTCGAAATACTCATTCTCCGCCAGCGCGACTGCCAAGGGAGATGAAATTATCCTCACAATCAAAAATGAGGGAAACGCTCCGGACTCGATAACAATAATGCCCACTATGAAGAAGAACATGACGTGGGAAATAGAGTATCTTGGAAGGAACTACACCAACATATCCTATGTACTCCTGCAACCAAATCAGACAGCGAAGGTAACAATAACGCCAAAGGGTAAATTAGAAAACGGCGAATACAACGTGAATCTTATTCTAAAATCTTCATCAGGACTGCAGAAAAACATCAGCGTAAAAATTAAAATTGGCGAGGAAGGTGGAGGAATTTTGGGATTTATAATGGACAACCTTCTCTACATCGTAATAGCCGTGGTAGCGGTAGTTGCAATATTCATATATCTCACCATGAGAAAATGATTCCCCAGTGAATTTCAGAGGTGAGAATTAAAAATTCTAATCATTTTTATAGAATCAATACGAAATATTTTTAAACTCTCGAACTTTTCTATCATTTGGGAGAAAACTCCCGAAACCCCGAGGTGATGAAAAATGAAGAAGGTATGGAATAAGAAAGAAAAAGGCGAAATGGGCATCGGCACCCTGATAATCTTCATAGCAATGATTATCGTGGCTGCCGTTGCCGCAACGGTGTTAATACAGACAGCGTACCAGCTGCAACAGCAGGCAGAAGAAACGGGCAACGTAGCCATTCAGGACGTTGCCACAGGATTCAAAGTGATACACATCGGAGGTATTGTAGACAACAGCACACCTGCAAGCCCGAAGATTAGCGTGATCGAAATAAAGGTAGGTCTGCTTGCTGGAAGCCCGGCTATAGACCTTGACAACGTTCTAATCGAAATAACCGATGGAACCACAGATAAGACTCTTTCCTTCTCAGCAGTAACTAATTCAACCAAAACCGCCATAGATTACGCAGACGCTGATCACTTCAGTGCAGATTTACTCAGAGATATGCCTCCAACGAACTGGCAGGGCGATCACGTGATGACCCAGGGCGATATCATCAAGATAGTTATAAACGCAACTGCAGCTGGACTTACTCTTGGACCCCAGACTCAGGTTACCATGCAATTAATACCCAAGCATGGTGTGCCAACCTATACCGCGTTCATGGTACCTGCAACACTGACAACCAAGTACGTGGATCTCTACTGATCTCCTTTATTTCTTTGTACAGTGAACCAGCGAACAGCGTGACCTCGAAACTAGAGAGGTGATGAGAAATGGCAGCGTTGTTTAAAAAGAAGAAAAAAGAGAAAAAGGAAGAGAAACATGGTACAGAGGAGACACTCCCTCCGGAGCTTGCCGGAGAGGGTGTGTCAGAGACACTCATAGAAGAAAAGGACTTACAAAACATACTTGGAGACGTGGTGAAAGGCAGTGGAATAGACGAAGTATCGGAGAAAATCGACGACCTAACAAGAAAATTGGATGAGATTCAATCTCGGCTTGAAAGGCACGACTCACTGATTTCCTCGCTTCAAAACGAAATATCGGAGATGCGAAACGTCAACGAAGAGATGCAGGATAACATAAAACGCTTGCTTGATGTGTACGAAGTGGTATCCCAGAAGATCAATCCGTTCATCGATATGGGCGGTAAAAAAGAGGAGATCAACGAAGATACGATAATACCTGAAACAACGATAGTTCCAGAGCCTAAGAACGAGATACCCGCGGTGTTTAAAGAGGAGACAGGGAAATTCGAGGAGGAATATGTACCTCCCAGAGCGGGGAGGGAGGAAGAGCCGAAGAAGCTGTCTCCAGGAAAACCGATACTGACCCATATACGCAAGGACTACTACACAATCGTACTGCTGATGCGGTGGATCGAGTTCCTCTTCGAACACGTGAAAAGAGATAAAATCACACTGCTCCTCGATTACTACGTGGACATAGGCTGGATCAGCAAAGAAGTGAAATCGGAAATAATGGCTTACGCAAGAGGTGAGGTGCAGGATGTCACAAAGTACTTCCCAGAGGAAGAGATTGAAGCAGAAATAGAAACCCCTGCAGGTACCATAAAAACGCCGGGTCCTAAGATATACAAAAAGGTGGAAGACTGGAGGTTGAGCGCAGAGGATCACCTGAAGTCCCTGCTGTTCATAATGAAGATAGCTGGTGTTGAAGTGAACAAGGATCGCTTGAATTCATTGGAACAAGAAATCGAGAAATTTAAGAAATCCCTGTGGGAATTCCACGGGGTGTAACTCCTTTCCATATTTTTTGTGAAATTAGCATTTTCCTGAATGTATGTCCAATTCACCCTGTATACCTGAACCCAATCATCGGTTGTAGAATTCTCAAATATTAATTCGAAAGGCTCTTTTTTGAATTTCTCGTAGCTCTCGTTTGTCATGTACACCGGCGGTCCAATGGGATTTTCTAAATTTTTGTACCCGTAAACCCCGTTTTCCCACATGCTCTTCGTAATGAGAACATATCCAATCCGGGGGTAAGTCCCGTTGAGCCCTTCTAACTCATCGAGGCAATCCAGCCAAGATGTTCCATTCCAAATCTTGTAATCGTATTCGAAGCTGGAATTGAAGCCGTACGCAGCTATCAATGTGCCAATCTTGTGGCTGGTGGCCACGGTAAAATTTCTATCACCGTTTTCAACCAAATAACTAATTCCAGACATAACCACGGCGGAAACGCTCTGGGACGGAGGAGCAACCTTGCCCATGAACGGAAAAGCTGTTATGCCCGTCATCACTATCATGAATATCACAATGGAGAGAAATAGAATCTGCATCCTGCGGCCAAAAGGATAGAATATTTTGTACTCCACAGGGTCCCTTATAGGTTCGGATGTGGTAACGGGAATGCTCTGCATTATCCCTCCACTCAATTCAGGGTTGCTCGAATGGGTAAGAATGTAAAAAGGCGCTTCCAATGTGATTATTATTCTCTTTTTCACCGAAACTTTTTTGAATATCTCGCTCCCCATGACCTCCACGATACCAAGAGCACCCACGATGGCGAGGGCCTCCATCATGTACTCCACGTGTCTCCAGGGTTCCAGCGCCATTATAAATAACCCCAATATGGAGGAAATTCCAATAGCACCCAACCAACCACCAATGTGAAACATCAGATTCTCATTTTTGTAAATCCTGACAAAGCCAACCCCCATGAACCCGATAGTCAATAGAAACGGGATGGAGTAAACAATGGCCATGGGGGGAATATAATACCCGTTTAGTCCGAATATGGCCAGAAGAACGAAGAAAACTATGCCCACAGCTAAAGATATGGAAAACGCCCAAGAAATTTTCAATTTATCTAACTTTTGAGCCGTTGCTCCCCTGTAGCTGAGCCGCAAATTTAAGGCAACGTAGAATAGAACAAACAGAAGAACTCCAAAAAGAATGGGCGTGGTGTACCAGGGAAGTATTCCATGATACGGCGCCGATAAGAACTCATACATTCCCGGGACACGCCAGATCCAGTAACCCATTGTGGTGAAGCTGAATAAAAAGATGAAGATGAACATGGATTTTATTTTCTCCGTGGGCAATTTACCGTACACAGAAAACACGAGCCATATACCGATCGTGGAGATTATGAACATGTATGTGGTGAGATGGTGTGAAAGAATGAGCATTGCCGAAAATGGGATGAGGAAGTAAAGCCATCTCCGCTCATCTTTCCACCTCATGAAGAAATAAAGGGAGAAGAGAAGAAAGAAATGGCCGATGGTGAGAAAATACGGCATGGAAGTCTGATAAACATGAATGGGATTAATTGCGAGAAGAAGGGCAGCTAAAAGAGATATTTTGCGGCTCTTGGTAAGATAGTATGCTATTAAAAACAGGGGAATTACGGTTAATCCACCTATGATGGGGGGAACTCTCATAACCAACAAACGTGGATCCGCGCCGGTTACCGAATAAACACCCAGGATAATTAAGTAAAACATGGGGAAAGAGCCGTATCCAGAGGTTCCCCACACGGCAGGATATTCGTAAAGAGGATTTCGCCTCTGGATGAATTCGATGGTTATGGAATAATAAATCCCAAAGTCATTGCCCCACCCAGAATATATCCATGCGGGTATGGATCTAATAACAACTGCCAAGGTGGTAATCCAGATGAGGTGAAACCTCCAGTCCCTCAGCAGCCTCGAAACCCACTCTCGCATCAGGGCATATTAAACGAGCTGATATTTTAAACTTTTGGACTTTGGTCGCAAAATTATTTATACCTAAGAGCATTTCGCTCCTTACCTGTGATTGATTGAATGAAGGAGGTAATGAAAATGGCAAAACCAATATATGTAAGGTTCGAAGTGCCTAAGGAATTGCAGGACAAAATCCTCAGCGCAGTGGAAATTGCAAAGGAAACAGGAAAAGTGAGAAAAGGAACCAACGAAGTGACAAAGGTCATCGAAAGAGGAGATGCAAAATTCGTTGTTGTGGCCGAGGATGTTAATCCCCCGGAAGTTGTAGCCCACATTCCTCTTCTTTGCGAAGAAAAGGGAATTCTCTACGGCTACGTACCCAGCAAGGCAGAGCTGGGAAAGAGATTGGGGATAAAATCCGCAGCTTCCGTGGGCATCATCGATTTCGGCAAAGCCGAGGACATGTTCAAGGAGATTATGGACGGAATCAACGCAATAAAGAAGTAAAGGTGAATAAAAATGGCAGATGATGAGGCAACTCCCGCGGAAGTGCTGGAAATAATGGGCAGAACAGGCATGTCCGGGGAGGTCACTCAGGTTAAGGTTCGGGTTCTTGAAGGCAGAGATAAAGGAAGAATTCTAACAAGGAACGTCAAGGGCCCGGTTCGCGTTGGAGACATATTGATGTTGAGAGAAACCGCCAGAGAGGCCCGCAAGCTGGAGTCAAGGTGATTTAAATGCCCGCTAAAAGAATTTGCTCATTCTGCGGCAAGGAAATCGAACCCGGAACGGGAAAAATGTACGTAACTCGAGACGGAAAAGTCTACTACTTCTGCAGCAACAAGTGCTACAAGAATATGATCGAGCTCGGAAGGGTCCCAAGGAAAGTGAAGTGGACAGCCGCGTACAAGAAAGAGAAAGAAATAAGGCTACACATGCTCAGGAGGAAGGAGAATGAAGCAGAGAACGCTGGTGCTTCTCAAGCCTGACGCGGTGAACAGAAGGTTGATGGGTGAAATCATAGGGCGCTTCGAGAAGAAGGGCCTGAAAATAGTCGCAATGAAAATGCTCTGGATGGACAAGAAGATGGCGGAGAAGCACTACGAAGTGCATCGCGGCAAGCCGTTCTACGAATCCCTGATCGATTACATCACCTCCGCACCGATAGTGGCCATGGTGTTAGAGGGTGATAACGCAATAGCAGTGGTTCGCAAGATGATGGGCAAGACCAACGGACAGGAAGCAGACCTAGGAACCATAAGGGGAGACTACTCCATGAGCGTTCAGAACAACTTAGTGCACGGCTCAGACTCCGAGGAGAATGCAAAGAAGGAAATCAGCCTGTTCTTCAGCGACGGCGAAATAATGGATTACCGATTGGTTGACGAAGTCTGGATATAATGCACACCCACAGGGAAATTGGGATTTACACATATCTTTCTTTTTCTCCCGGCATCGGGGGCAAGTTGAAAAAAGAAGTGGAAGATTTTTATGTGGAAGAGATTCCAATATCCATCGAGAGAAATGAGAACGGGAAGAACCTGTTTCTGAAAATCAAATTGAGAAACTGGGAGACTAACCGCTTCGTAAAGATACTTAGCAAGGAGCTTGGAATGAGCAGGAACCGCATACGCTTCTCAGGCACAAAGGACAAGAGGAGCGTTAGCGTGCAGTACTTCTGCATAATGAATTACACCTCGCATGTGAATTTGAGACTGCGAGACGCGGAAATTTTAGAAGAGTTCAGAAGCGACTCGTGCATAGAACTCGGTGACCTTCTTGGCAATAGATTTCGATTGAATCTCAGAGATGCAGAATGCGACGATAGGGTGGAAAAAATAGAAGATGAATTGAGAGGATTCTTTCCAAACTTCTTCGGAGTGCAGAGATTCGGAGCCACGAGGCCAATAACGCACATAATCGGAAGATACATAATCGAGGGGAAATACGAAGAGGCGGTTCGTTATTACATCGGAGCCCCGGGTGATTTCGAAAACGATGAGGGGAGAAAAATATTCTTCGAGAGCATGGACGCTAGAGAATCGATTAAGGAGATAAGCGTGAAGGCGGAGTACGAGCGGGCCATGCTGAACCATCTCATCACTAAGG
>JALWEL010000057.1 GCA_027014065.1 DHVE2 group archaeon | reverse complement strand
CAATATAGCGGTGGGAAATCAACCACACAGCGAGGTGGCCGCGCTGGCAATCTTCCTGGACAGATATTTCAAAGGTGAAGAGCTCAAAATGGATTTTGAGGGCAAATACAAAGTGATTCCGCAAGCTCGAGGAAAAAAAGTCGTAAAGAAAGATTGAGCTTATCTTTTTAGATAATCGCACCGAAGATTTAAATAACGATTCTCGTGATTCTTCTTTGTTCACGATTATCCCACCCACCCCCTTTCTTTCATCACAATTTTGATATGCATGATTGAGCATGTCCCTTACATGAGACCGTTCAGAGATTTGATTCCCTTCGAGGAAGCCCGTAGAATAATGATGGAAAACATACCAAAGATAGAGGATTTTGAACTCGTGAATATAGAGGATGCGGTGAGTAGGGTTCTGTGGGAAGATGTTTCTTCCCCCATTGATGTGCCTCCATTCCACCGGGCCGCCGAGGATGGTTACGCGGTTAAAGCTAAAGATACATTCGGAGCGGGACAATATTCCCCAATGGAATTTAAAATCGTGGGGAGAATCAACACGGGCGAATACAAAAAAATAAAAATTAAAGGGAGAGAAGCAGTTGAAGTGTCCACAGGCGCCATAATTCCCGAGGGCGCAGATGCCGTTGTGCGGGTCGAAGACACGGAAAAAGAGGGAACTCGGTTGAAAGTTTACAGACCTGTACATCCAGGATTCGACATAGCCCCCAAGGGAGAGGACATAAAGAAGGGCGATGTCATCTTGAAGAAGGGCGAAATTTTAACTCCATCAAAAATAGGTGCCCTTGCAGCCATAGGTATTCCAAAAGTAAAGGTGTTTAGAAAGCCCAGAGTTGCCGTTCTTCCAACAGGTGATGAACTCATTAAACCGGGAGTGGAGTTGGAGATGGGAAAGATATACGACGTGAACTCATACACAATTTCATCGCTAACAAAAGAAAATGGGGGAATTCCCGAAGTTCTTCCGTACGTGAAGGATGATCCAAAAGATATAGAAAAAAAGCTTAAAGAATCGCTAAAGTATGACATGGTGGTTTTCTCCGGAGGCTCCTCCGTTGGAGAGCGAGACATGCTCATAGACGTTGTAACAAGGATGGGCAAAGTGCTGTTCCACGGGGTACAAATCAAGCCGGGAAAGCCCACATGGTGCGCAATTGTGGATGGAAAACTTGTGTTCGGCATGCCGGGATTTCCAACCTCGTGTTTGAACGATGCTTACCAGTTTCTGGTGCCTGCCCTTCGAGAAATGGCGCATCTCAAGCCGAGGAGCGAGAAAATTGTGAAAGCAAAGATGGCCCGGAGAATAACCTCAACTCTCGGACGGCAGCAATTCTTCACCGTGCGATTAGAAGGAGAGATTGCGCATCCGGCGTACAAAACCTCCGGAGCGATAACCAGCCTTGCAAATTCCGACGGTTACATAGTGATTCCCGCAACTGTTGATCTAGTGGAGAAGGGCGAAGAGGTGGAGGTTCACCTCTGGGGGTGATTTCATGATTTTAGGTTTTTGTGGCCACTCGAACTCGGGAAAAACGACTCTCATAGAAGATTTGCTCAGTGAATTATCGGGAGAATATAAGATAGCAGTGGTGAAGCACACCCCCCACGGAGTCGACATCGAGGGCAAGGACAGCCGAAGGTTCAGAGAAGCAGGAGCGCGAGAAGTGGTTTTGCTTGGGGAGGAGGAAATCAGATTCAAAGACCCAGAGAATTTGTTCAAGGTGTTGAAATCTCTTGATTACGACATAATATTCGTCGAGGGATTCAAGAAGGATAAATTCGTGCCAAAGGTATGCCTTCAAGATGAGTGCGAGAATTGCGTGCTCCGAGGGAATGATAAAGAGGAGATATTGAAATACATCAGGGAAGAGTTAGAAGTGGAAAAAATATTGAAAAAATTGCCAAACTTCAACTGCGGCGAGTGCGGCCACAGAAACTGCGAGGAGATGGCACGGGCCATTTATCGGGGAGAGGATGAATTTAAGAACTGCAGATACTGGAACCCAAACGCTATGATTTCGGTGAAAGTGAACGGAAAGGACATCTACATGGGAAAATTCGCGCAGGATGTCGTTATAAATACGATAAAGGGCCTTCTTTCATCCTTCAAAGGTGTAAAAGAAATAGAAGACGTAGAAATAAAAATCAAAAAAAGTTAGGGGGTTATGCCCTTATAACTGTTATGGTATCTGTCTTTGTCTGCTGACCAATCAAGCCGGGGTACTGCATCTTCACCTGAATCTCGTCCTCTTGGACACCGCTGGGCAGAGTAACTCCTGTTAGGTGAATAGACACATTCCCCTGTGAATCAGTCTGACCTGCTTCCACCACGCCGCAACCGTCTAAGACCACTTTCACGTTAGGCAAAGGATGCCCGTTCTGATCATAGACCGTTATGTTCACATCGCCAGTCCACTTTGCAGTACCATCCTGCTGTGTTTGTGCTTTGATAACTTTCGTTTGCTGTCCATTAATTTTTATAACCCAGCTATTTATGGATGGCCCCGAGGTCACCATAAAGCTCAGTATCGCTGCCAAAGCCACTGCCGCCACTACCACTGTAATCAATATATACAGTGGAAGACCAACAACTGCGCCTTCCTCTCTCATCATATCACCAAAATGTAATGGTGATTATGTTATTTAAAGTTTTCTAAAAAAACATAGAAGAGAAGCGAGAAATCCTTTTATATATGGAACTCTTTTCCTTTCCCAGATAAATATAAGAGGATGGGATATTATGAAGTCCTTGATTGGTGCAATAAAAGGTGAAGGTGAAGAACAGAGACCCGCGCAGCAGATCGGCTCTCCGGATGATGCGGAGCTTATGGAACTCGTTGAGAAGTTGAGAGTGAAGATAAAGATAGTTGGCTGCGGCGGTGGAGGAAGCAACACGATTAACAGGATTATGGAAGAGGGAATACACGGGGATGTGGAGCTTATAGCCGCTAATACGGATGCGCAGCATCTCCTGCAGATTAGGGCGAATAGGAAAGTTCTTCTGGGAAAGAGGAGAACGAGAGGTCTCGGCGCCGGCTCCGACCCGCTGGTGGGCGAGGACGCAGCGAGGGAGAGTGAAGATAAACTTCGCGAGATTCTTCAGGGTGCGGACATGGTATTTGTCACCGCCGGCATGGGCGGAGGAACAGGTACTGGAAGCGCCCAGTACGTGGCAAGATTGGCGAAAGAGATGGGCGCTTTGGTTCTATCGGTCGTGACGCTCCCATTCAAAGCTGAGGGGAAAATAAGGATGGAAAACGCAATCTGGGGCTTGGAGAGATTGAGGAGGTACTCCGATACCACCATAGTAATTCCGAACGACAAACTTCTTGAGTTAGTTCCCCGCTTGCCGCTCAACGAAGCGTTCAAAGTTGCGGATACCGTTCTCATGATAACCATTAAGGGCATAACGGAAATTCTCACCAAGCCGGGCCTCGTGAATGTGGATTACGCTGATCTCAGAACCGTTTTAGGCGCTGGTGGAGTGGCCATGGTTGGAATTGGTGAGAGCGATAGCACGCACGATAGAGTGAAGGAGGCGGTTGAAGAAGCAATCAATTCCCCGCTTATAGATGCGGACATAAGCGATGCCTCCGGGGCCTTGGTCAGAATAGTGGGCGATTCACACATGAGCGTGCAGGAAGCGCAGATGGCCGTGGACCTCGTGCAGAAGAAGATAAACAAAACTGCAAAAATCATCTGGGGCGCCAGCGTGGATCCCGAAATGGACAACATGGTACAGGTTCTCGTGGTTCTCTCGGGTGTGAAATCTCCGTACTTCATAGAGAAGGGAGGTTCAATAAAGGCAACGAAGCAGATGGCCGGAGAAACCTTAGATGCGGAGATAGACATAATCGACTGAAAGTGATACGATGAAAAAATCCGAACTGAGAAGCGCCGAAGAGAAGTTTAATTTCTATAAGGAGAAGCGCAACGAGCTTCGAGCACAGGCCAGAGAGTTGATGGAAGAAAGGGACATGCTTAGAGAAAAGAGAGAAAAAATTTTTGAAGAAATGAGAACAGAAAAAGAAAAGAGAAACGCTTTGGTTTCGGAGATGAAAAAGCACAAAGAGGAGAGAGAAAAAATAAGGGAGAAAATCAGAGCTTTAATTTCTTATTCCCGTGACATGCGTAAAGGAACGAATAGGGGTGTGGAGAAGCAGTTAGAAGATGTGGAAAACGAGATAAAGAGAATCGAAAAGGAAATTCAGGTAAAACCTCATAGTGTGGAAGATGAGAACAAGTTGATTGACAAACTTAGAAAGCTGCGCGTTCAGAGGGAGGAGCTGAAAAAAGAAGTCGCCAACAAGAGAAAACTTCTGGGCGAGGTGGATAACCTCGAGGGCCAAATTGAAAAATTGAAGAAAGAGGAAAAGAAAGAGGGGGAAAAGGTAAAAGAGCTCTACGAGGAATCCCAGAAGCATCACGAGAGGGTCGTAGAATTAAGCAAAGAGATTATGTTTCTAAAGGAAAAAATTGAAGAAAAAAACAAAGAGATAAAAAAACTGCTGGAGAAGGCTGATTCCTACAACGAAAAAGCGAATGAGATGCTGCAGAAAATAATTGAAATAAAAGGGGAGAGAAAAAAGAGCAAGGAGGAAGAGAGAAAAATCCTTGAGGAATTGGAGGAAAGGGGCAAAGAGATAACTGAGATAAAAGATGAAGATGTGGACAAGTTCATAGAAGCTCTGAAGAAAAAGAAGAAAATTAGCTATCCGTAAATCAGGAAAAACACGAATGCAATAGCTATAAGCATGAGTATTGCACCTAAAGTGGACAACAAAGCGTAATTTTTATCCGAGCCGAAAACAATGGGGATTGGCCCTATCAAAATCACTCCTCCATAGTGCTTCTCAACCTTTTTTTCGGTGGCTTCTTTATTAACTACGTATCTTTCGGTCTCCACGGGCATTGCATAATTGGAAGGCGCGAAAAAAGGAGCGATGAACAGAAGAACAAATCCGAAAAAAATAAGTAGAAATCCGAGGGCCCCGAGCCAGCCGGTTGAATAAAAAACAGGAAATATGATGAAAAGAGCCATTCCACCGTTCCCACTAATTGCAGATAGGAAAAACATTGCAAATCCAGAGATTATCAAAACAAGGGATAGAAGGGTTATCTTGTTCATAATCTCACTTCAGCTTGTACCCGCAGTTTCTGCAGAATTTGTCCTCGCTGCTAACTTCCGCGCCGCAGTTGGGGCATTTGTAATGGTACACGAGCTTGGCACCGCAGTTCCAGCAGAATTTATCCTCGGGTCTCACAACCGCGCCGCAGTTGGGGCAGTGCAATTCTTCTTTCTCTTCCTTTTCCTCCTCTACGATGGGCACAACCTCTTTCTTTGGGAATAGTTGAGGTTTCTCTTCAATTTCTTTTCTCTCTTCGGGAATTTCTCCAGTCTCTAAAATCCTGTTTCCCTTCACAGCGAGGCGAAGAGCTTCCGTGTAGTCCTTGTTGTTGAACGCATCTTTGGCCCGAGAAAGATAGAGAATGGCGGCTTCCTTAACCTCCCCCTCCTCGTGGTCTTCTATTTTTTTCTCAACCACCCGAATCTCAAATTTTGACTGCAGAAAATTCTCTGGAAGCTCCTTCTCCAACTCTCTAAGAGGAGTGGGCACCTCACCGCTATCAGGAGAGGATTCTTCTATTTTCTTTATTATCTCCATCTCCTTAGCAACCCGCGGACTCACCTGATCTTCCATCATTTTTTCCTCCTTCAATCTTGCGAGAATTCTCTTTGCATTGTTCACTATTTCTATGCACTCCCCATAGCTCTCGCGGTTATACGCACCCTCCGCTTTCACAATGAGATTCTCCACCGCTACAGTATTGTAATTTTTTTCCCTCATCACGCGGGTCATGGATTTTAGTATCTGTATCTGGTTGTAAGCATCTTCTCTGGGGTCGACATCCACCCTAAGCTTTTTCAACTTTGATTTTTTCATTAACGCTAACATAAGATACACCACCACCATAGCTGCTGTTGCCAGACCAAGAATGATTACGGTCATCGTGGCTTCATCCATCACTCAAACATCTCACTTAAGGTATAAAAACATTTTGCGGTAATCTTCAAATTTTCAGATTTTTTCGTACAGAATCGAGAGGGGGCCATGGGTAAGCTTTAAATATGATGAGCGCTAAGGATTGTTTGCACTGGGAATTTATGGGTGATATTATGGCTAAGAAACCAAAGGAAGATTTACCAAGGGTCTGCCCGGAGTGTGGATCCACTCACTTGATATGGGATTATGAAAAGGGAGAGCTTTATTGTGCGGACTGTGGCACTGTTATCGAGGATTCATTCATCGACCAAGGGCCTGAGTGGAGGGCCTTCGACAAGGAACAGGAAGCTTCCAGGGCGAGAACTGGTGCGCCAATGACCTTTTTATCGCATGATAAGGGTTTGGCAACCGAAATATCGTGGAGCAACAAGGACTCGTACGGAAAGAGAATTCCTCATAAAAATAGGGCACAGATATATCGCGTGCGGAAGTGGCATCAGAGAATCAGGGTGAGCAATGCGGCGGAGAGAAATCTTTCTGTGGCTTTGCAGGAGTTGAACAACGTGTCCAGCAGAATGGGACTCCCAAAGGATGTTCGTGAAACAGCAGCTATAATCTACCGCAAAGCGGTGGAGAAGAACCTCATAAGAGGGAGAAGCATCGAGAGCATAGTGGCCGCGAGTATTTACGCGGCATGCAGGAAAATCGGAATGCCTCGAACCCTTGATGAAGTTGCTAAAGCAAGCGAGCTCAACAAGAAGAAAATAGGAAGGGCGTATAGGCACCTCACCAAAGAACTCAACTTAAATCTCAAACCAACAACCGCAAATTCCTACATAACTCAGTTCTGCAGTAAGTTGAAGCTTGACAAGAACGTGGCCATAAAAGCGGAGGAAGTTGTTAGGCAGGCTACAGAGAGAGGAATAACCTCGGGTAAGGGTCCCACGGGTGTGGCGGCAGCTGCCATTTACATCGCGGCGAACATGCTTGATCAACCAAGGACCCAGAAAGAAATAGCGGACGTGGCGGGAGTCACAGAGGTCACCATAAGGAATCGCTACAAGGAAATTTCATCAGCCCTCAATGTTGAGATAGTAAAGTGATACCATGAAGGTTTACGTCATAGACAATGGAGGGCAGTGGACACACCGAGAATGGCGTGTTCTCAGAGATCTGGGAATAGAAACAAAGATCGTATCAAACGATACACCCCTTTCTTCTTTTAAGGATGTAGACGCCATAGTCCTTTCGGGAGGCGCGCCGAGCATATTTTACGAGAAGGACAAGCTGGGATTGCAGGAAAATTACTTAGACGAACTGGACATTCCAATATTTGGAATATGCGTGGGAGCCCAGCTCATAGCGGAACACTTCCAAGGGAAATGCGGCCCTGCAAAATATCCGGAGTACGGGAAAACGGAGGTAATAATAGATGATCAAGACGAGCTCTTCGACGGAATTCCCGATAAAATAATAGTGTGGGAGAGCCACAACGATGAAATTAAGGATACGGGTATTCTGATTTCATTGGCACATTCGAAGAACTGCAAGCACCAGGCGGTGAAGCACCCTTCAAAGCCAATATATGGAGTGCAGTTCCATCCCGAGGTAGAGCACACGGAATACGGGGAAAAGATGTTCCAGAATTTTTTAGCCCTCGTTAAGAAATAGCGGTGAGTTTAAATACTTAAAAATCTTTTTTATTTTAATGTCGTCCATCGAAATGCTCGAAGGTAATGTGGGGGAAATCATAAAATTCTCAAATAAGAATGGCAATCTCATTCTAATTGCAAAACTCCATTTTTACGACGGGGCGTTTAAGAGCATGGGGATAGAGGTGAGAAAAGAAGAAGAGAAAATTATAATTAAGGGGAGCAAGGAAATCTTGGAGAATATAAAAACACTGCTTCTCAGAAGGGACAGCTTCGGGGACGTGGTGTGGAGCATTTTCCAGAACGAGTACAGAACTTTGGATAAATTAGAAGAGAAAGTGAGCAAGTTACAGAACGAAGCCATACATACCTCTTCTAAAAATCTTCTATCTGATATTCTCAGCGTGAAAAAAAGCCTAACGAGGATGCACAGGGATTACCTGCGAATAAGGAACATCGTGGAGACAATAATTGATGAGGAGAAGGAGAGCATGATGGCCCACAGAATCCTAAGGGACATAAACGAGATGATAGACGTGGTCGAATATTTGGTGGAGGGAACCACGACGGCAATTCAACTCATGCAGAACGCGCTGTCGGTGAAGATGAACGAGGTGATGAAAATATTGACAATCATTGCTACTATAATGATGCCCCTGACCCTGATAACAGGCATATACGGGATGAATTTCAGAAACATGCCGGAACTTTACTGGGAATACGGATATTACTACTCCCTTCTCCTAATGTTAGCGGTGGGATTAGTGATGATGTACTATTTCAAAAAGAGAGAACTGATATAATCATTTGGTAAATTCATAGTAAGAATTTTCCAAAGCTTCTAACACGGGCATTTTTCCGCCGGATAAGAAAGTGATTAGCGAGCCGCCTCCGGTGCTTATATGATCAAAGTACCTTTTCAGTTTGTATTTCTCCAACGCAGCTATAGTATGCCCACCACCGGCGACTTTGAATCCCTTGCTCTCGGCGATCCCACGGTAAACTTCATGGGTACCCACCTCGAATTCAGGAAGCTCGTATACGCCCATGGGCCCGTTAAGTACTATGCCTTTTGCCTCTTTGATAATATGAATGTACTTGATTGCCGTGTCCAAACCTATATCGTAAATGGGGTTCTCGTTAGGGAGATCTTCCACACGCAACGCTTTCCTTTTTCCGGAGTAATTAACCACGACGTCCATGGGCATTTCTATTTTATCGCCGTACTCGTCCAAAAGTTTCTTTGCTCTTTCCACTAATTCCCGAGGATTCTCGAACTCCTTCTCCAAAAACTCCATGCTCTTTTCTCCAAGTTCGATTCCGGATGCCAGCAAAAAGAAATAGGAAACCACTCCCCCTGTTAAAATTTTATCCACAATATCCCTCTCAAGAAAATTCTCCATGACGTTTATGGAATCTTCAGCTTTTGCCCCTCCAAATATTGCAACCTTTGGGCGGGATTTCATCACCATAAACCTGGTGAGCATCTCTATCTCCTTCTCCATTAGACGACCAGCCAGCATGGGCATGTGCCTGGCAAATCCCACTAAGGTTGCCTGTTTTCGATGTGCAGCTGCGAAGGCATCATTTATAAAGAAATCACCCAAAGGTGCCAGCTTTTTAACGAGATTGGTTTCCCCAGGATCTCCTTTTTTCAGGCAGTACTCCTCCGCATAGTACCTCGTGTTTTCCAAAATTATGTAATCTCCGTTTTTCATATTTTCAATTATTTCTCTCGCATATTTACCGAAAAGATCTTCGACAAACTCTACTTTCCTCCCAATGATTTTTGTGAAAACTTCCGCGTGGGGCTCCAAGCTCACATAGTCCCTCTTCCCCGGTCTGCTCTGATGTGCGAGAATAACAACCTTCGAGCGTCTCAATTCGTTCAGGGTTCTCCTGTGGGCCTCGAATCGGGAATAGTCCAAAATTTCATTGGTTATGGGATCAAGGGGAGAATTGACATCTACGCGCACAAAAACGGTCTTGCCCCTTAGGTCAAAGTCGTCCATGGTGAAGTACTTCATAGGTGGTAATCTTATTTACGTATAAAATTTTTCCTCGGGTATATTCGGCTTTTCTTTGAGATTGTAGAGAAAAAAGATAAATATCAGTGAGGCATTTCCCCATCGATGATGAGAACATATCTGAAGGTAACTTTCAACAGTGAAGGCGCCCCACCAAGCGAAATAGTGTCCAGATTGCAATCCCTTGGCTTTAAGCCAATCACCGGAGCATACGACATGGTATATGAGTGGGACGATGGGGCAACGGTGGAAGAAGCAATTTGGTTCGCAGATAAAATTCACGCCACATTGAAAGGCTACAACGTGCTGTTCCAGATAGAGACCATCACAGAGTAATCACTTGTATGGATATCTTTTATAGCGATCGCATTCCAAACATTTTATTACCACTTTTCCCTTCTTCAATCTTACAGTCGCGTTCTTGCCGGGAATGATAAAACAATTGCATTTTTTGCATATCCTGTATTTCATCTCCCTTGGAAGGCGAATATTGTATTTCCTCGCTATTTTCAGAATTAGTTCCACGTACCGTGAAGAGATATCCAGATCCCCTCTCTTAGCGTAGCTCTCCGCCAGAGAGAAGAGAATTCTTATTCTCTCCTTCGCGATCCTTCTCGCCAACTTTTTTTTATCTGACCTCTTCACATTAGAGTATCAATTTTTACCCTAAAAAACTTTGTATTTTTTAATTTTTCCATCAAATTGGCAATTTTAGCTGTTCGGTGTGACATTTTTTATTTTTGTGTTTTTTTATAAATTCATATTTCACGAGTTTTCTGGGCAATCGACACAAAAAAATATATATACTATAATAGCAATACCCCAAACGGGGTGAAAAAAATGGTAGGAATAAGCGAAATAGCAAAAAATGTGGCGAAAAAGACCGGCGTGAGTCAGAAGCAGGCAAAGGCAGTGATAAAGGCATTTGTGGAAGAGATAGTGGATCAGGTTAACAAGGGTAACAAAGTGAATTTGGTGGGATTCGGAATATTCGAGCGCCGTGTCCAGAAGGCAAGGAAGGCCATGAACCCCAGAACCAAGGAAATAATCCATGTGCCTTCTAAGAAGAAATTCGCGTTCAGACCTTCTGGAAAGATAAAGTATCAGTAAATCCTCTAAACTTCTCTATTTTTTAAAAAATTAAAGGTTTAAAAAATTAAAGGTATTTGTTTTTGAGATATTCGATGAAGTACTCCGGCTTTATTTCCTCGCCGAAGCTCTTTTTCACCAGCACCTTTGGAGGATAAATCTTTCCGTAGCGGTGCACCTTTTCCCTGAGGTATTCCCTTATTGGCTGAAATTCTCCTCTCTCAACCAGCCCGTAGAAATTAGAGACGTCTCTTTTTATGTATGACCCTATTTGTGCCGCGAAGATTGTTCCTATGGAATAGGTGGGGAAATAGCCTATGGTACCGTGACTCCAATGGATATCTTGGAGAATTCCATCTGCGTAGCTCTTTGGCTTCACGCCCAAAAGTTTTTCAATTTCCTCGTTCCACATCTCCGGTAGATCCTTCGCTTTTATCTCTCCGTTAACCATCAATTTCTCCAGTTTGAATCGGAGAATTATGTGGAGGTTGTACGTCACCTCATTTGCCTCGGTCCTGATCAAATCCGCCCTCACGGTATTCACATACTTGTAAATATCATCTACGTTGTATTTCTCCATGAATGGGAGGTTCTCCTTCAATATAGGCTCTATGAACCGCGCGAAGGCCATGCTCCTTCCCACTATGTTCTCCCAGAATCTGGATTGAGATTCGTGTATTCCCAGCGATACTCCGCCAATTATGGGGGACATCATAAACTCGGGGTTTTGCTGCAACTCATATAGTGCATGGCCGAATTCGTGTACCGTGCTGAGAAGACTCATTTTGAAATCGTAACCTTCATATCGCGTTGTGATCCTCACATCGTTGACCCCGAACTCCGTTGTAAAAGGATGCGCCGAAACATCAATCCTGGATCTCTCGCCCAATGGATATCCGAATGCTTTCAACACCGCGATGTTCACCTTCTCCATGCTTTCTTTTTCGTATTTCTCCTTCTCTAAAGGATGCTCCCGCGGGAATTTACCGTCTTCCATTATTTTTTCGAAAATATCCGCGAGGGGCTTTTCCAACTTTGAGAACATGTTTTCGACGTCCTTTGTTGTCAATCCCTCTTCGAAAAGGTCCAAAAGGGCGTCGTATGGCTGGTCTTCGTAGCCCAGATAATCCGCCGCTCTCCTTGCCAGAACCATTATTTTCTCCAGATGCTCTTCGAACAAAGAGAAATCGTCCTTTTTCTTGGCTTCCTGCCATGCCATGGTTGCTTTACTAGTTGTTTCGCTCATCTCCCGCACGAAATCTGGTGGGAAGGCTTTGCTTATCTTTATATCCCTCTGAAGAACCCTCACAACTCCTCTTTCGTATTCATTCAATTCCTCGGAACTTGCATCTTCAACTAAATTCACAAATTCAGGCGCGAGGGTGAATTCTTGACTTAACACTGAGAGCTCGCCTTGGGCTACGCTTCTCTCCTGAATTCCCATTTTTGGCATGTTCACTTCCATGTCCCATCCCAAAACGCTTTCAGCATGTCCAATTGCCCATATCCTCCGGTATTTGCGGAGAACTTCAATTATTTTTGGATTTTCAAACACCGCCATATCTATGGAAATAAAAGGAAAGTATAATAAGATTTGCCAAAGATAACATAGGCTTCAAAAACATATTTAATTTGATTTCCATTCCCCATTATGAATTTCTTCACTCCCCGTGAGGTTTACTTTGGGTGGAACAGCGCAGAAAATATCAAAGGACCAAAGGGGAAAATCGCAATTGTAAGCGGAAAGAATGTGTGGAAAAATGTAGCTGATTTTCTCCCCATTGAGGGAAATGTGTACGAGATGGGGCGCTCTGGAAAAACCGGAGAGCCACATGAGGAAGATGTGAATAAGGTCGCGGAATTTTTGAATGAAACACGACCCGAGTGGATAGTGGCCGTCGGTGGCGGGAGCGTGATTGATTCCACAAAGCTGGCCTGGATATTCTACGAAAACGAAATTCCATGGGAACAAATTTACCAGAGAAAGATTCCGCAGTTGAGGAAAAAGGCAAAATTCATAGCGATAGAAACCACCAGCGGCACGGGCACGGGGATCTCCGCGGCGGCGGTGGTCGCTGACAGAAGAGCGATCAAGCACGGGATTGTGAATCCCCAATTGATTCCCGACATTTCAATTTACGATCCTAACTTCGTGCTCAGTATGCCCAGAAAAACGGCCATATACTCTGGAATGGACGCGCTCACGCATGCGATTGAGTCCTATGTTTCCAAAATCGATAACGTTGCATCGGACACACTCGCGCTTAAAGCCATCGAGCTCATATTCGAAAACCTGAAAAATTCGGTGGATGGTTTGGAAGAAGCTCGCGCCCAAGTGCATTACGGAAACATGCTGGCGGCCATGGGATTCACCAACTCCCGCTTGGGGCTGTGCCATGCGGCGTCTCACAAAATAGGGGGAAGATACGAAATGGAGCACGGAAAGGTAAACGCCATACTTCTTCCACATTTCATACGAGCCACTGAAAAACACACGAGAAGATACGAAGAGATAGAGATGGCATTGAGAATTGAAGATTTGGCCTCAGCCATAGAGGAGTTCAACGAAGATTTCAACATCCCTAGAAATATTCCCGAAATAAAGGCACAAATGGAAATAATTGCGGACGAGATTATGCGCGACCCCCTAATGAGAACGAACCCGGGCAATATGAAAAGAGAGGAGGTTCTTGAATTCTTGAGGCAAGTTGCCGGAGCTTAATTTTTCTCTCTCCACGCTTTTATAAGTTCGAGTTGGTGCAAATCCCCGATTATCTTCATATTTTCATCCACAACTGGAATCTCCAGAAGCTTGTTCTCAAATAGTTTTACGAACGCATCTTCTATATCGTCATCTTCCCGAACGTACACGGGGGGGAGCATGATTTCGCGGGCAGTGGCCTTCTCTCCCTCTAATATATCGGTGTGAAACATTAGGTACTCCGGAGGTATGTGTTTATAATACGCGTACTGGGTTATTATTTCAATGGGTATGATTCCAACCAGCTTTCTATCGGAATCAACAACGTACACAGCTTGGGTCTTTGGATCTTCTAAGAGGGAATCAACAACTTCAAAAAGCGAGGCATTTTCATCCACAACCGCTGCATCTTTGGTTATTGAATCTTTTATATCTCTTACCTTTAGCTCGGACATAGATGGGGCATGCCTCCGAAGGAATTAAATTTTTTTCTAACTCCTCCACCTATTCCACCATGTTCTCTTGAGCGCTTCGCAGGTATTCTTTTCTAAGGTTATTCTGTAACTTTTCCCTGATAATCTTCCGGTACTATTTTCTTTATATTCCCTATCCCGGGGGCCCAGCTCAGTGGGTCGTCCACATCTATTCCTCTCTCAGCTGCCATGCTGGCAATCTCAATAAATGCTTCCTTCAAAATGACCACGGGACCAAATACATCTCGATCGTTAATATCCAATTTTTTATTTCCGATTACAAAGAACCCAGTTCTGGGATACTTCCC
>JALWEL010000056.1 GCA_027014065.1 DHVE2 group archaeon | reverse complement strand
AGATAAACCGAAGCTCCAGAAGGCAGGTGTGATTTACGGAGACGTGGGCACCACCGAATTCACGTGCACGGTCACAAGCGGCAAGTTGGAGCAGGGAGATTACGTACAGGTGCTCCACGAAAAATTCGGCTGGGTTTTAGGAAGAGTAGACGAGATAAAGAGGAAGACGAATCTAACGGTGGATAAAGCGAAAGAATTGATGAACGGCGAGGACGTAGATATCGAAGAGACCGTTCTGGCAAAGGTCGTGGTTATCGGTTATCGAGATGAGAAGGGGTTGTTGCAGTATCCCCGCATACCATTCAACGTTGGAAGCGTGGTTTACTTCGCGCAGGATGAGTTTATAAAGAAGGTCATAGGAATTGAAGATGTGAAAGAGACGGGAGCGTACATAGGGCGATTGTTCAAGCACAAGAACATACCTATTTATCTCGATATAAACACCATGGTTCAGAAGCACGTGAGTGTTCTTGCCAAGACCGGCGCGGGGAAGAGCTACCTCACAGGCGTTCTATTGGAAGAATTGCTCAAGAAGGACGTCACCGCAATTGTTATAGATCCTCACGGGGAATATCAGTCCCTCAGATATCCCGCGAAAAAATCGGAACTGCACGATGAATTCGGAGTAAAACCGCGTGGTTACGCGCAAAAAATAAAAATATTCACCCCCGACACCGATTTGAACGAGGGAAAACCTCTTAAATTCACGTTAGCTTCCATGACCCCTCGGGAATTGATAAATTTGATGAATTTGGACACCCGGCAGAGCTTAATTCCCCTTCGTAAAGCTATGGATCTGTTGAGAACCTCGAGGCAGTACTTCGATGTGAAGGACATAATACGCGTTTTGGAGAGCGAGGACTCGCCTAATTTATCTCCTTTGATTTCGCAGTTGGAATACCTTGCGGAGATGGGCATCTTCGCGAAGAAAGGCACTAAGATAGACGATATAGTCACAAAGGGCAAGATTTCTATAATAAATCTCAGGGGCGTGGCTCCGGACATTCAGGAGTTAGTTGTTCAGCGTCTTTCCATGGCCCTCTTCGAATTGAGGAAGAGGAATAAAATTCCTCCCCTTATGCTAGTGGTGGAAGAGGCGCATAACTACGTGCCCCAGCAGGGTGTGGCTGCATCGAGCAAAATACTGAGAACCATCGCCAGCGAGGGCCGCAAATTCGGGCTTGGGCTATGCATAATATCTCAGAGGCCTGCGAAAATAGATAAAAATGTTTTATCGCAGTGCAACACCCAAATCATATTGAGGGTTACGAACCCCAATGACCTACGCGCGATAGGCAACTCGGTGGAGAATCTAACTAAGGGCTCACTGGAAGAGATTCAGCGGCTCCCTATAGGAGTTGCTCTGGTTACAGGAGGCAATGTTTCCATGCCCCTCTTCGTTGAGATTCGCCCGAGGGAGACCAAGCACGGCGGCGAGAGCGTAAAAGTGGTGTAGGTTTAAATATTATTTTGCGATTATCCTTTTGAGGTGTTTGAATGCTCCGGAGAGCTGTGGTTGCATTGCTGGTTCTCCTCTTGAGTGTGCCCATAGTGGCCAATTTCGCGAGTGCATTCCCTTCCGGAAACGATCATGCGAACTTCGATTTCTCCATGCTGAAGCCCGGTGATATCATATTTTGCTACGATTCCACTTTTGATCTCTTCATTCCCGGGCACTGGACGCACGTGGCCATATTTGTGGGCTACGATGATAACGGACAGGGATGGATTATAGAATCTGGCGCTCCCCCGTATCTACCGAAGTACGGCGTGCAGTACTCCAAATTAGAAACGCTTAACAGGTATGATGAGATAGCCATAGGAAGGGTGAACGTCAGCGAATATATAGTTGAGAAGGCACTGGAATGGATAGAAGGGAAGGTGGGCGATGGCTTCGACTTCTGGTGGATATTCAAAGAGGTGAATAATGGGGAATTTTATTGCTCAGAATTGGTATGGGCAGGATTCTATGTTCAGGGCATAGACCTCGATTCGCATCCCGGATTCTCGTGGAAATACCTCTGGGGCGTGGCTCCACAGGAAATATACGATAGCTCACACGTGATAGTGGTGAGTGTGCAGGAGGCGTAAGTTTTTATTTTTTCTCTCCTTTTACCGCACATGCGGGAAGTGAGCGATGAGATTTTGGACCATTACTTCAGCGTTACAGATAGAGCTATGGATAAGGTGAAGATCGCAGTGGCTAAGAATTCACATCTGAGAAAGATCGCTGAGGATTTTTTGGACATGGCGAAGAATTACAGAAGCGACGCAGAATATTTCCGGGAGAAGGGAGATTACGTTCGCGCTTTGGGCGCCGTCTATTACGCCCATGCCTGGCTCGACGCCGGCGCGCGTCTCGGACTTTTCGATGTGGGTGATGATCACGAGCTATTCACCCTAGCAAAGTGAATTTTTCCTGCTCTTATTTATGCAATTCATTTCTTGGAGTAAGCAACTATTTAAAAACCCGAAGGGTAGTGGGGCTGGCAGGATTCGAACCTGCGACCGCCCGGTTTCTCCAGCCCTCTTTGGTGGTAAAGCACCTTTTCCAAAGGGGCTTTATGAGCCGGGCGCTCTAACCTGGCTAAGCTACAGCCCCAGCAAAGGAGAGTAAAGGGATCATGATTTTAAAATTTTCGTTTTCATCTCATCGATAGCTTTTGCGAACACCCCTGCCACGCTTATCCTGCTGTTTTCGCTCTCTATTGTGTCCGTGGCGGCGAATTCGTCTACCTTCTTCATGTTCTCCATTGCCTTACCTATGAACAGCCCGTGGGTGCACACCGCGTAAATCTTTTCCGCGCCCTGAGCCCGAAGCTGCTCAGCTGCTCGAGCAATTGTTCCACCTGTGGAAATTATATCATCCACTATGGCTATTCTTCTACCATTTGCGTCCAAGTTCTTTGGTTTAATAACCACTTCCGTTCCACTCAACCTAGTTTTTTCTAAGTAATCGAATTCTACACCCGTTGCATCGGCTACGTACATTGCCCTCTTAAATCCGCCCTTGTCGGGAGAGATCACCATATCGACTTTCCTCTCTTTCAGCCATTCCGCGATGGGTTTGGTGGCATGCTTGTGCATGGTTGGTATGGAGAACCACGAGAGTATTGAATCCGCGTGCAGGTCAATTCCGATAAACGCGTCGCTTTCCAATTCGATGTGCTTTGCCATGGCCCGGGCGCTTATTGCCTCACCGGGATTGAAAATCTTATCTTGGCGAGAGTACCCGAAGTACGGCACTACGGTTATTATTTTCTTAACTCCCATCTCTCTCAGGGCGTCTTGGAGCAGGAACAGCTCGATTATTTTATCGTTTGGATAGGTGGTTTGTATTAGGACTGCGAGATCGTCGTGGAATTCAGGAATCTGAACCCTTAGTTCTCCGTCAGGAAAAGTGGTGAATTCAGGCTCCACAAAATCTACCCCAAGGATTTCAGCCACTCTTCTCCCAAGTTTAGGTGATGCACTGCCCGCCACAACTTTCATATGTGGTCATGGCGAAGATGGTAAAAATTTTTTCATTTTCCCATCCGAAATATTCCTGGTGAAGTTCCACTCATTGGATATTTCCGTGTCATACATATCTTTATATCCATGGGTATAATTCTCCAAACATGCTCGATATAAAGCTCATCCGCGAGAATCCAGATGTTGTGAGGGAATATCTCCGCAAGAGATTCGAAAGCACCGAGATTGTGGATGAAATATTGGATTACGACGCCAAATGGCGTTCTGCTCTAAAAGAAATTGAGAGGCTAAGACACGAGAGAAATAAGAAAAGCGTGGAGATTGGGAAGATGATAAAAAGTGGGGAAGATGTATCCTCACTCAAAGAAGAAATGAGGGAAATAAACTCAAAGATTAAAGAATTGGAAGGAGAGGTTGAAAAGTACCGCGCAAGAAGGGATTATCTCCTCATGCGTTTGCCGAATATCCTCACCGATGATGCGCCCATTTGCGAGAACGAAGAGGAATCGCCAGTTCTCAGGACATGGGGCACCGCCAAAGTGATGGAGGAATCTCTGGAAGAATTCAAAAAATTGTCCAACGGGATGGATTATCAGCTCATAGAGAAGAGGCCGATTAGCCACGTAGATCTATTGGAAAAATACGATTTGGCGGACATCGAGCGCGCGGGCAAAATTGCCGGAGCTAGATTTTATTATCTCAAAAATCAGTTGGTTCTTTTGGAACTCTCGTTGATAAGATTTGCAATGGACAAGATTGTGGGGAAGGGTTTCACACCCGTTTCCCCACCACTCATGATTCGTCGGGCCGCAATGGAGGGCGTCACCGATTTCTCCGCATTCGAGGAGATGATTTACAAAATAGAAAACGAGGATCTGTACCTCATCGCCACGGCTGAGCATCCCTTAGTTGCCATGCATATGAACGAAATTTTAGAAGAGAATGAACTACCCAAGAAATACGTTGGTATTTCGCCCTGCTTTCGCAAAGAAGCGGGTGCACACGGGAAGGACACCAAGGGCATATTCAGAGTGCACAATTTCTACAAGGTGGAGCAGGTTGTTTTCTCTCCTCCGGAAGATTCGGAAAAATACATGGGGGAATTGATATCCAATGCGGAGGAGATTCTTAGGGATTTGGAACTCCCATATAGAGTAATAAACATATGCTCCGGAGAGCTTGGCGCCGTGGCCGCGAAGAAGTACGATATCGAGGTGTGGATGCAGGCACAGCAGAAATTCCGTGAGGTGGTCTCGTGCTCCAATTGCTTAGAGTATCAATCTCGGCGGTTGAAGATTCGCATTCGCAGGAAGGGAGAAAAGGTATTCGCTCACACCCTCAATAGTACTGCTTTAGCAACAACGCGGATTATGGTGGCGATAATGGAAAACTTTCAGGAAGATAAGGGAATACGAATTCCCAAGGCTTTGGTTCCGTATGCTGGATTCGATTACATACCCTTCGGGTCTCAAAAACCTTAATATAAATTGATAGTTATAACGTTGTGTGAAAACACTCATACTCACTGTGGACCGGGACGATGATCTGGGGAGGAAAGCGGGAGTACGGGGTCCCGTGATCGGCAGAGAGGAGTGTTTGAAGGCCGCAAATTCTCTTGCCCTTGCTGATCCGGAGGATTCCGACGCCAATGCAATTTTTGCCGCAATATCCACATTCGACAATCTCCGCAAGGATGGAAAGGATGTTGAGGTTGCCATATTAACTGGCCATGAGAACGTAGGTATAAAAAGCGACGAGATAATCGCAAAGCAGTTGGATGAGGTTCTTAAGGAAGTTGATCCTGATGATGTGATATTCGTCAGCGACGGGAGCGAGGACGAGTTCATAATTCCTATAATAACGTCCAAGAGGCCAATAAAGCACCTTCGCCGTGTAATAGTGAGGCAATCTAAGAGCATAGAGAGCACTTACTACATAATTGTAAAGGCCATGAAGGACAAGAAGATGATGCGTCGCATTTTAATGCCAATCGCGCTAATCTTCTTGGCGTACGCAATCGCTTCTCTCATCATTCTATATGTAAGGATAATCGACCCTACTTGGAACCTCATAGACCCTGGGACATTTGCGCTAACAATAATAACTCTCACACTCGGATTGTACTTCTTGGAAAGGGCTTACAACGTGGGCGGCAAAGTGAAGAAATTAATAACCTACTCTAAGGAGGCGATGATAGAGGCGAAGATTACCATTTTTGCGGATATAATCGCGTTGATAATTCTTTTGGCGGGCATAAATTTCGGATACATAGAGGCACAGAGCTCAACCAATATAATCACCCAGAGCATACTGTTCATTCACACCTTCGTGCTGTGGTTCGTGTTCGCGGTGCTCGTGCGAGAAGGCGGCAAGACCTTTGATATATGGATTCATCGCGGGGATTACAACAAAAAATTCTGGATCGGATTTTTAACCACTCTTTCTTTGGGGATAATAATCTATGCGTTGCTCGATTACATTCTCCTCCTGATGAATGCCATCAGCTCCACATCCATAGTACCCATCTTAATAATGGTTGCCAGCGGAGTGCTAATAGCGTTCATCGCCACCTTTTTGCACCGCAGGCTCAGGAGTGTTGAAGATGAAGTGGAACCAGTGGGAGAAAATATACAGGAAAATTGAGCAGGATTTCTCTTTTTCTCGGGATAGAGAAGTAGAAGCGAGGAACATGCTCTCGGAGCTTATTGGAGAATCGTTCATAAGAGAGGAGGAGATAAAAAAAATAATCGGGAAAGAGGTGTATGTGGTTGGCTTCTCCCCGAAGCTCGAGAAAGAAATAGAATCAATTAACTCCGATTTTCCGGTGATTGCGGCTGACGAAGCTTCGATAGTTCTGGAGCAATATGGAATCTCGCCTTCGATTGTTATGACAGATTTGGATGGGGATGTGGAAAAAATGAAAGAAATCGAAGGGGTATTCGGTGTCCACGCGCATGGGGACAATATCCATCTTCTTCCCAGAGTTAGAGAATTTTCCCGTGTTTTTGGGACAACCCAAATTGAACCGGTGTGGAACGTTTACAACTTTGGCGGGTTCACAGATGGAGATAGGGGTGTTTTTTTAGCGGCGCATTTCGGCGCGAAGATTCATCTTTTGGGCTTCGACTTCTCAGCTCCGCGGTTCAAAGAGGGCAAAGACATGGAGAGAAAAAGAAAAAAATTGAGATGGGCAAAGTATCTAATCGAATATTTGGAGGGTGCAGGGGCGAACATAGTCTGGGAAAGTTTAAAATGAGTATTTGCATGGATGATTGAGATGGACACGATCATAAGCCCGCAGCTTGCGACGATTTTAAGTGCCCTACTGGTCATTTACATCGGTATTGTTGTTGAAAAGTACTACGTGTCATGGTCCAGCGTTTACACCAATACCCTTAGCTTCATAGTCATGCTTGGAACAATAAAAATGAGCGATTCAGTTTTTCTTTTTCTTCTTGTTTACACCATTTTAGGATACGTTTCAGTGAAGATGAAGTGGAAGCGCATATTTCCCCTGTTCGGATGCAAAACTTATGGCTCGCTTATTTTAGTTCTCACTTTGGGCTCCGAAGGCCTTCTCTTGGGGCTTTACAATGTTTACTCGGTCATCATAGCATGGATTTTAGTGGCCTTGCTGGTTCACTTCATAGGCTATGAGTACGTGAAGTACAGCAGGAGGAAGAAAAGATGGTCCGCAAAACGCTGAACGAGTACAAATGGAGACCCGACACTGATTTTTCTAAGATTGAAGTTTATTACGTGGACCGATTGAATCCGCGGGGATTTGCCGTTTTGAAGGGCGACGATATCGTGGACATGGGCGATAAATTCATATTCACTCGGGACGGAATGATTCCTTACCATAGAGTAATTAAGATTCTCTACGATGGGAAGGTTGTGTGGGAAAGGGTCAAGAGTTAGGTTTCGAGTCGTAGAATATGTATGCAAACACCAAGGCGGAGAACGTGCCCACTATCATGCCCGTGACAATTCTATTGAAGTTGGTGCTTTCGTACGCGGTTAGAAGTTGAATCACTCCATCTAATCCGAGGGGAACCAACCCCAAAAGATAGAGAGCTGCGCCCATTCTAACTTTGAACATACCTCCAATTAAAAGTCCGAATGCAAGGCCCAAGAATATGCCGGTGCATCTCGAGCAAAAAGGCATCTGGTTTCCGTTGATAAAGAAGGAGCGGTTTGCATGCTGATGGCACATCACATCCCCTATGAGATAAACACCTCTGAATACTGGATTGTGAATGTGTGCATTTATGTAATCTGCGTTGTCTGGAACACTGACCTTCCCTTCGTTCCCCAGATATATCGTTCCGTGGGGCATGAGCAGAGGGGGAAGGAATAGGAGAAGAACCCAAGTGAATGCAAGTATGAATGGAATGTACGCGATCCAACTCTGCTTCTTTTTCTTCAATTCGAGGGTGAGGCTATTCAATAACGCTTCCTTTGTAATCTTCATTTTTTATCACCCTTCTGAGATTATCGATGTCCTTCCCCACCACGTATATCTTTATTTTGCTCCTTTCCGCAATTTTTAATGCGAGCAAATCGAAGGGAATGCTCAGCCCCGCATCCATATTGGTCTCTAAAAAAAATCTCTTTGCATCATCGTAGCTCATCTTTGGGATGATCTTAGCATCCTCGTATTTTTTCGGGTCTTTGTCGTATATGCCCCCCACGGAAGTCATGTTGATTATTCTCCCCTCTCCCAATTTTTCAGCCAAAAGAAGAGCCACGCCGTCGGTGGTGTGCCCCGGCTCGGTACCACCCATCACCACGTTCTTGTAGCTCATAGATGCGATTATTCCCTCTTCTATATTCTCTGGAATTTTAGGATAGGTCTTGGGTGTGATTAGCAACCTCGCGTTGAGCCTCGTAGCCTCGATTCCTATGTCGTCAAGCGAGTACTCGTCCATTCCTATTTCTCTACCCATGCTTATGTATCTCCTTGCAGTTGCTCCTCCACCAACCACAATGAAAATCTTTTCTTCCTCTTCGTCCATGAATCTTCTGAATCTTCGCAGATAATCCACGCTCATCTCTCCCCCTGCAACAATGGAGCCACCTAGCGAAATAACAACCATGGTTCGAGAAAAGGGGAGAAAGTATTAAAAAATTGCCATATCACTGTGTGGCTCTCGTTATGCCCACGTCCTTGACCCTTATGTACGGCACGAATACGGGAATCTCGGCTTCCCACCAGTGCACCTGTCTAAGATCTTTTCCTATTGCATCTATACCCATGAGCAATCTCTGCATGTTGTCGCTGATTCGTATGTTCTTTATCGCTCCTTTAATCTCTCCATGCTCAACTAAGAATATTCCATCTCTCGGAATGGTTGAGAAATCTCCGGAAACGTAGTTCTGGAACCGTGTGTACCATACGTTAGTCACGTATATGGCCCTAGGCACGTCGAATATTTCCACCTCTTCGTGCTCTCCCGGCTCAACGTAGAGATTCCACGGCCTTGGCATTATTATCCCTGAGTTTGCCGTGTTCTCCATGTTGTATTTTTTTGCGTAGCTGGTGTTTAAAAGATACGTTTTCAGTGTTCCGTTCTCGATTATATCTGTGCTCTTTGTGGGCACGCCCTCGTCGTCGAACTTTCTTGTGCCGTATCCATTGGGTAGATTTCCAATATCTCTGAAGGTGAAATTTTCGCTGGCCACTTTCTTTCTCAATTTTCCCATTAAAAAGCTGAACCCAGCTTCCACGGCCATTGCTGAGGTGAATCTTCCCATCATGGAGAGCAGATTGCCTATGGCCATGGGATCAAATATCACGTCGAATTTTCCGCTCTCCCCTAATGTGGGTTTTTCTACCATCCTTGCGATTTCTCCGGCCTTCTCGCCCGCGTCCTCAGGTTTGAATTTTGATAGAACTCTCGAGGAATTTGTCGAATGTCCGCTGGCCAGATCATCCTTGAAGGCGCGCACACTGATCTCGATGCCCGTTCCCTCGTCCTTCGCTTCAACGCTGTTGCTGGTGCTCAGGTATATTTGAGGATGATCGATGTAAAGCACTCCCGCAACCCTGTCCAGCTTTGTTGCGTTTATTGCCGCTTCTATGTGCTCTATGGGGTCTGTGTCCAAAATTTTTTTGTCGAATGTTTCTTCTATTTCTCCGTACTTGAACGGCCCCTCAGCGATGCCGTAATAATCTTCCTTCTTCTCCACGGAGCTCATCAATTTATTTAGATTTTGCATGACTTCTTCCATGTGCTTCTCCTCATAATTAGAAATCTCGGTGCTCACCACCCTCTTATCCTTCTCAACGAATATTTCCGTCTTCTTTTCTAACCATCTCTTTGCGATGGTTATCTCGCCGTTGGCAAATCTTACCTGCTTTCTGTCGTTTAGCGTGGATATGATTACCATGTCCCCGAAACCCATCTTTTTCCCGAGATTCATTAATTTTTCATTTATTTCGAACATATGATTCACCTCCTGAGTGTTATGCCCCTCAATCTGGCATGCGCTCCGCCCATCCACACAGGGACACCTTGCATTGGCTCGCCCTTTCCGCAGGTTCCCGGGTAGAACTCCAGTTCACGCGAAACGGCGTCCACGCTGCTCCACAGCGCCCTCGTGGTTATCTCGATTATGGGCTTTCTCACTGGCTCTTTGAGTTCTCCATTCTCTATGAGGTAAGCTTCCCTCCCTATGTACCTCTGCTGGTATCTCCTGTCATCTATGTTCCACTCGTTGAAACTCTTCACATAGACTCCATGTTTTATCCCTTCAATTAGCTCTTCGAAGGAATGATCCCCTTTTGCGAGATATGTGTTGGCCATTCTCACAATCGGCTCGCGGTTGTAATTGACCGCTCTTGCGGCCGCGTTGGAGTTCAATCCCAATTTTTTTGCGTATTCTCTATTCAGCAGAAATTCCGTTATTATGCCGTCCTTTATCAAATATCTCGGTCTAGCCTTAACTCCTTCGTCGTCGTACAAATAAAATCCCCAGCTGTTGGGAAGGGTTGGATCTTCGATTACATTCACGGCCTCGCTTCCTATCCTCTCTCCCAGCATATCCGGCTTCACGAAACTCTCGCCGGCCTGTGCCGCCTCTCTGCCGAATATGCGATCCGATTCGTAGGGATGTCCAACGCTCTCGTGCACCGCTATTCCAGCAACTTCCGGGGAGATTACCACGTCCACCTTTCCCTCAGGAGTTTTAACTCCCTTGGTAATGAGATTTTTGAGTGCGCTAACATCTTCCACCGCCTTCTTCCACGGCTCCACTTCTTCTATATGCTCCAAACCACCGGCGAAGGCGTATTCTACAAATGGGGCCTGCTCCATCATCCCGTTCTCAACCACAACCAAATTGTACATTATCGAAACTCTGGGAATCACGCTTACGACCCTTGCACCTTCCGAGTTCACGAATATTTTCTTCTCTATCCAGTCGTGATAGCTGAGAAATCTCATGGGCACGTTGATCTCAGTGGCTTTCACATCTTCCTCTATTCTCTTCAAATACTCCAATTTATCTTCGAATCCCAGCTTGGAGAAATCCTTCTTCATCATCACCTCGTATTTTACCTCGTGGAACGATTCTTCGCTGAACTCGATTTTCTCCTTTCTTAGCTTCGAAGCCGAGCGCGCTAACTTTATGGCCACATCCACTGTGTCCTTCACAGATTCTTTAGATAGAATGTTCGTGGATGCGAATCCCATTCCTCCATTCACTAAAACTCTAATTCCTATGCCCGAGTCTTTGATCACGGAAACCCCCTGCAGTTCTCCGTTTTTCACCATTATGTTTATTCCTTCATCGCCCTGAAATCTGGCCTCGGAGTAATCCGCGCCTTTCCCCATGGCGTAATCCACCACAAATTCGTTCAAATTATCCATTCCAATCACCTTTTTTCATCAGTATGCAATAATGCTATTTAACACTTTTTAAAAATATTTTAGAATGAGTTTAATTTTCTTTCTATCTCCGCGGGCATTTTTTCCTCCTGCATAACTAAGTTTCTAGTCCTCATGAAATGTGCGAATTTTTTGTCCTCGCCCATTATGTGATTTATGACCCAGTCCACCAGATATTTGTTCACCGAGAATATCAGGTCATCGTCCACCTTTTCAGTTGCTTTTTTTATGGTATCTTGAGTATATCGATAGAATTTTTCGTGCTGCTCATGGTGCTTTTCGAAATCGGGGTAGTTGTACATCTTCATGTACTTTTCCTCCGAGCTGAAATGCCAGTGGGCGTAATAGTCCATGAAGTGAAGCACGCTTATGAGCGAGTTCTTATCTCCACCGTTAATATTCTCGTTTATTTCGTTTAATATTTTTATGAAATACTTGTGCTGTCTATCTATTTCTTCCACTCCGCTTGCCAGTGAGTCGTCCCATTTTATTTCTCTCTTTTTCTCTATTTTCTCGCTTTTCCACCTTATTATCCACTCTTCCACTCCGTCACCTCTATGAGCGCATTTGATGTGCTCCACCTTAACATCTTTTGCACCTGTCCATTCAACGAGTCCCTGAAAATAATTGGTTAAAAGTTCGCAGAAAATAGGGTCCTCGGATATCCCGTATCCTCTTATTATTCCCTCTCCACGCTGAATAATTTTCCCTTCTAATTTTCCGAAGTTGTAGAACATGCTCCAGTATTTTCCGCTGTTCTTTATCAGTTCCTCGGGTGTGGGGTCCCATTTCAGAAACGTGCTCGGTATTCCCGCATTTATTTTTGGCACAGTTCTACCCATATTTTTAAGTGCTCGCTCTCCAAACTCGTCCTTCACTGCCTTCAGAAAAATCAAATCGTATTTCTGCGGGTACCAGTCGGCTATTTTTATCTCTTCCTCTGAGGCGGGGCCGTTGTACCCGTATCTCTTCATTCTCTCATATAATCTTGACATCCCGGAAGTTCCGTATTTTTCTTTCACATATTTTATTCTGGTAAAGTAAATTCCGCCTCTGCAAAGCCTTTCTTTCTCCATACCCCATACTCATTTCTTATCGTATTTAATTTTTTATGCGACATGCTCCATCATTTGAGTGTTCGGAAAGTTTATTACGAATTGTGCATTAATTGAACAGGAATGCAAATAGAGAATGGAGAGGCAATTCCCCTGCGAGAAAATGAGATAAACGTCATCTCGAATGAGCATGCCGCGTTTTTATCCTTCGTGCGAAATTGCGAGCAGGATAAATCCATGGTTATCACAATCAAGCCTCCGGAAGTGTTGAGAAAAAGATACGGAATACAAAATGTCCTCTGGCTCACATATTTTGGCAAAGGGAACGCGTATTCTCCCGACAGGTTAGAGTTCGAAGTTTTAGACGAAGTGATTCAATTCTTCAAAAATGGTGGAAGGTGTGTGTTGATTCATGGCCTAGAATACTTGGAGAATGTTCTCTCCCGGGAGGACGTTTTCCGCTTCGTTAGGGAAGTTAAAAAAGAAGGCACCACTGTCATTCTCGCCGTAAATCATGATATAGACGTATGGCGCTCGTTGGGAGAAGTGGTGTTCAATAAAAAATTGAAAGTTCCGGAGCCAAAGGTGCTCATGGCTGAGCCTAAAGGAGATGTTTTCTGGATAACCAATAAGGGAAATATGGGGATTGTGATATCCAATGAGAATGATGCGGAGAACCTGCTATTTTCTGGAATTAGGATGATAAAGGAGTCCGAAGGGGATGTGGGAATAGACTGCTTGGATTATCTCGTAGCCCTTGAACCAAAAAAATCGATGCTATTCATTAAGGACATGATAGATGTGGTGGTGAGCCGAGGAAACAAGGTGTACGTGGTTCCAAATCCCTCAATATTCAACAGCGGTGTGATTTCTCTGATTGAAGACACGGGAATAGAAATAGAGGAAGAAACGTTCGTGGGCAGGGAGAAGGAGCTTGAAGAACTCCAAAAGAGCATGGAGGAAGTTTTGAAGGGCCGAGGCTCCGCGGTGTTCATCTCCGGCGAAGCTGGAATCGGCAAAACAACGCTCACGCGGCAGTTTGTGGCGAAAGCAGTCTCTCGAGGATTCTTGGTTATGAAGGGAAGGGCTTATTACAGCACCGAAGAGCCGTATCTACCGATAAAAGAGGCCTTTGAAGGATATGTGGGGGGAATAATGGACAAAACCCCTCTTTTAGAAGCCCGAGACAGCAAGTTTGTGGAGATGCAGAGAGCCGCCATGTTTTACGAAATCACGAAGAAAATCAAAAAATTGGCGGAAGATAAGCCAATTCTTCTCTTCTTGGACGATATTCACTGGATGGATGCCGCATCGCTGAAATTTCTACATTACCTTGCGGAGCACACCAGAGATTCCCGAGTTATGATCATAGCCACATATCGCCCTGAGGATATGAATTCTGAACTGGAGGAGGTAATGCGGAGGATGTCCAGAGACTCGCTTTTACATGTGATAGAACTAAAGCCTTTGAGCAAGGAGGATATGAAAATAATCGTTTACAAAATCCTCTCCTCCACCGACGATGAGGTTGTGGAAGCAGTGTATCGGAAGACCGGGGGCAATCCCCTCTTCGCCAAGGAACTGTTGCTGGAGTTAAAGGATATGGGTTTATCCCGAGGGGGAGTTTTGGATGAGGATATCCCTTTGCCCCAGATGATAAGGGACATAATCGACGAGAGGTTCAGCAAGCTCAGTGAAAGGGAAAAAACGATGGTTTCTTACGCTTCTCTTATTGGGGATTTCGTCGAAATCAATATTATTGCCAATTTGATGGGCTTGGATGAACTGGAAATAGTAGAGATGGGAAGCAACGTGGTGAAAAACGGGATCTGGGTAGAAAGCGAAGAAGAGGGGTTTATGTTCAAGCACAGCATAATTCGGGAAGGAATCGAGAAAAAGCTCTCTGCGCTTAAGAAAAAGTACATGCATGGTAAAATAGCCGTAGAGATGGAGCGCATGTATGGGGAGTTGCGTTATCAGGACATCGCATA
>JALWEL010000055.1 GCA_027014065.1 DHVE2 group archaeon | reverse complement strand
TCCCGCGGTTGGGGCCGTGGTTGTCTCGAAGCCCGGGGAAAAATGCACAACTAACTTTTTTTCTTTGAGGGCAAATTTGTAAGAATCGTATATTGAATAAACAACACGAATATCGTAACCTTCCTGTTTCAGATTCGCAAAGCTTCCCATGGGGGTGGGAATTCGGTACATGTCCCCGAAGGTTGTAACTATCATATCCTTTTTCTTGGTGATTTCCATCATGGCAACGATATCTTCCACTGGAGTGATGCACACCGGGCACCCGGGGCCCGCGATTATCTTCACGTTCTCCGGAAGCAACGCCCTTATTCCTCCACGAGTTATTGTGTCCTCGTGGGTTCCGCAAACATCCATGAATCGAACTTCTCTTTCTATATCTTTGGCGATTTGAAAAATTTCTTTGAGTATTTTTTTCGCTACATTTTTCTCATTCATTCGGGCTCCCCCAGAATCAACGACCAAGCATCTATGCTCTTTAACGCATCCACCTCTCGAACTTTTTCTATGGCGAAGCCCGTGTGCACGATGACGTAATCTCCAACCTTCGCATCGGGGATGAAATCTATCCTCGCCTCCCTCTTCACCCCGCCGTAATCTACCACCGCCGTGTTACCGTTAATTTCCACTATCTTTCCGGGTACTGCAAGACACATCGATAATATAATGCCCTTATCCTTAATAAATGTTGCGATTTTCGTTTTTAAATTTTTAATTTTCGTTAAAACAGAGTCTTTTTCATAATATTTTTATTTCTTTTTCCGCACCGGATTGGAGAATCCTAAGCAATTTTTCTCCTGCTTCCATGACCTCGGGTGAAATGCTCGCTCCGAATTCCATGATCTTTGGTTGAATCCCGATGAGCACGATTTCGCCAACGAATTCCCGAAGGTATGAGATGAAAAATGAAAGGGGCATCCCGTGGGTGCTGAACGCAACCGATGGTATCTTTTCAATGGGCACTACCCGAATTGCTCCCGGCTCCAAACCCATAAGTGCGGCGTCCACCAGTACCAGCTTATAGGGATGCAATTTTTTTATATCGGATGTAAAATCCTCCGGAACCTGCCCCGCCACGATTACTTCCCAGCCTTCCTTTTTGAAGTTTCTCGCCACGTAAACCCCTATGCCGTCGTCACCCCGCATCTCGTTGCCTATTCCCATAAGCAGATTCATCTCGGCTCATCTCCTTTATACTGATACGGTATGCATTACAATTTTTTAATTTTTGTTACAAAACAATACGAAACTCTTATATTTTATTACGATATATACCCATGAGGTGACGAAAAATGGCATGCTTCCTCGTACCCGGCTCGGAAGGGATCGTAGTGACCCTTCTAACGAAGGTTATGAAAAAAGAGAAAGTAGAAAAATTAAAACTGAAATGGCTAAACATGATGCTCTGGGGCGGAACAATACTACTTGCTATAGAGCACATCTGGCATGGAGAAGTTGTCCCATGGCCCCCGTTCTTAACGGCCATGAGTAATCCATCTGATACCGCTGCCATGCTACACGAGATGGCGACTCACGGAGTCCTGATGGCATCTCTGGTTACATTCGCATGGGCCGTTATGCTGAAGCTCTCTTCCTCTCGCGTGCCCGTGAAAAATCCCGCGAGGTGATGATCCATGTGGCTCCTGACCATGTTGTTCATGGCGGTGATCAGCACTTTGCTTTGGTACATCTGGGAAAAAGGAGACGAGTACAGGGTGGATATCTTAGCCTTGGTATCATGGGGAACTGTGATAATGGTGTTTGCAGACCATCTAATGGGATACATAGAAGAGGGTGTTTTTTTAGACACTTCCGCCAATGCGCTTATGCTTGGATTTCTACTTCCCATATTTGCTTTGTTGCTCTGGGCCATAGCACTTATAATCGAAGACCCCAAAGGAAAAATATGGAAAAGTTTGAGGGCTGAGATGTGATGCACATAGATCTCACGTCTTAACCTCTCTTTTTATTCTCCTGCTATACTTATCCCCGCATATCTTTTCCGCCGTTCAAAAAATGAAAAAGAGTATGTGGAAAATATCCAAAATTAGAACACGTTGCGCTTAACAACCAATGCTATCATCGGTATGCCAAGCAGGATTACTAATGGAATCAGGCATATGCTCGTATTTCCTCCGGAGTCGGAAGAGGAACTTTCTACTCCTTTGTACAGGGTTATATTGTAATTCACAGACACGCTGCTACCTGATGGCTGAGCACTTCCAGCCACGGAGTTGTCAATTACCACGTAATATGTGCCCGCGTTCGGAGGAACCCATTTGATTGATGCGGAATTAACGTTCAACTTTGAGCCGTCTTGATATGCAACGCTATTTCCATTTCTGTAGTTTTGGAATTGGCCTTCAGTGAAGATGAACACATCTATTGATGGACCGCTTATCACACTCACCGATGCGGAAAGGGTATAATTTGAACTGTCCACGGTCACGGGCCATGCCACATAATCTCCAGCGTTCAAATTTTCCGTTCCACTTTCGTGGGATACCTGGTCCAGTGCATTTGCCGTAGGGAAAGTTGCCACTAAAATCGCTATAAAAATAGCCACCGCTGCGAGGATAACTACAGCATTTTTTAGGGTGTTTCTGGTTTTCATTTATTCACCTCTAATGTAACCATGCAAATCATACTATATAAAAAATTCTGATATTTTTTCAGATTTTTTAAAAAATTTTGATAATAAAAATCAGAGAGAGGTTATTTTATATTTTCTAAAATTCTCTCCAGGTTCTTCTTTGCCTTCTCGTCCACGTTGTCGTAATAGCTGTTTCCGTGAGCGTCCATGGTTACCACGAGTGGTCCGAACTCTTCCACGTTGAACACCCACACAGCTTCGGGAATTCCCAGCTCATCTAAGAAATGCACCTCTTTGACGCTCTTTATTCTCTCCGCCGCGAGGGCTCCGCACCCTCCGGTGTACGCTGCATACACTGCACCGTGCTCTTTAAGAGCTTTTAGCGTTTTCTCGCCCATTCCGCCCTTACCAACAATGATGGCAGGATGGAATTTTTCTATGAATTGATCTTCGAATATTTCCATTCTAATGCTCGTTGTTGGACCAGCAGCTACGACCTTCCACTCCCCGTTTCTCTTTGTGACCACGGGACCGCAGTGATAAATCACGGAACCTTTCAAATCGATGGGTGCACCTTCTTCCAAGAGTTTCTTGTGCGCTTCATCCCTCGCCAGAACGAGTTGGCCGGTGATGTAAATCACATCTCCAAGTTTGTACTTTCTGGCGTCCGCAATGGGTGTCTTCTCATGATACTCCATTTAGACCACCTCCACATGCCCATTGGAGTCGATCATTACTTTTCTCTTCCTGTTTGCCCAGCACTGGGTCACGATTCCGAGAGGCAGTGTGGCTGGATGCCTGTGTGCGTATTCCACATGAACATCTAAAACAGTTGTATCTCCTCCTAAGCCCATTGGCCCTATGCCCAGCTTATTTGCCATCTCGTAGAGCTCATCCTCTAATTGAGCTACAAACTCTTCCTCATGCCTTGAGGGCACAGGTCTCAGTATGGCCGCTTTCTTAGCCAGAGTTAACGCTAAATCCGCACCTCCACCTATTCCCACGCCTATAATCGTAGGCGGGCACGGCTTTCCGCCGGATTTGAATATGTGCTCTACCACAGTTTTCTTTATCCCTTTTATTCCCACACCCGGGGGAAGCATGTACAGGCCGCTCATGTTCTCACTGCCGCCTCCCTTTGGTATCACATGGATAACGACGTCGTCGCCCTCGCGGAGCTCCCAGTGGATGTACGGAACAAATCTTCCGGTGTTATCTCCGGAGTTTTTATGCAGGAACGGATGCACCGCATTGGGCCTTAAAGGTACTTCCTTTGTTGCCCTTCGAACCGCTTCAGTTATTGCATTTTTCAACTCTTTGCGGTACGGGAAATCGTAGCCCATGTCTATGAAGAACGTCTGCAATCCCGTGTCCTGGCACATGGGCAATGAGCCCTTTTTCGCCACGGTAAAATTCTCGATAATCGCCTTAAGTTGCGTCCTTGCCATCTCGTTTGTCTCCTTTTCGTACGCTTTTTTAAGCGCAGCAACTGTGTCCTCAGAAAGCTCTGTCTCCGCCCTCCTTATTGCCTCCACAATTTCATCAATCATGCAAATCACCTGCGGGGGCATGGGTTACAAGATTAAAAAGAATTTCATTGCAAGCATGAAAAAATTAATTACTTCCATTTCCATCTCTCCTCGTGGTTAAAATGATTTGGCCTGAAGACACATTTGAGAAATTTTCATACCTTCAGGATGTGAACATGAACGGAGAGAACATCGCCTACGTTCTTCGAAAAGTGAATATGAAGGAAAATAAATACGAGAACACGATTGTGATTGAATCTCCGGAGGGAAGAAAATACATCGAGGACGCTTCCATGCCCAGATTCTCGCCGGACGGGAAGAAAATTCTATACATGAAAATCGACGAGGATAAGAAGAAGAGCGATCTGTACGTGATGGATTTGAAGAGCATGACCTCCAAAAGATTGGTGGAAGCAAAGAACATTAAGGGGGTGGACTGGCACCGCGATTCGAGGAAAATACTCATATTGATTTCTAAAAAATTGGAAGACGAGGACCTGTACTACGATGACCAAGTTCCCGTGTGGTTCAACGGCGATGGATTTCGCGACGGGGAGAAATTTATCATCGAAATATATGACACGGAGGGAGAAGTGAGCATAGAGGAATTGGAAGATGAGCGGGTGGAGAATGCGTTCTGGCACGGGGATTCCATAATCTATTCCCGCAGGAAAACGGAAAAATTGTTCGTGAACTACGATATCGTTGAGTGGAAAAACGGGAAGAAAAAAGTTCTATTGGAGAACGTTCCATTCTGGATCGCGGATACGAATGGGGATAAAATTCTACTTCTGGGGAAGAGAGGAAGAAAGTACATGACGGAGCACAATTATCTCTATATTTACGACGGAGAAATAGAAAATGTGAACGAAAAATACGGTCTGGATACCATGGACGGAAAAATAGACTACGAGGGCAACAGCTATGCCCTTGTCATGAACAGAGGCCATGTAATTCTGGAGAAATACGCGAAGGGGGAGAAAAAAGTGATATCCAAGGAGGGATACGTTTACTCGTTCTCCGTTTCTCCTCGCGCAATCGCTTTTTTGAAGATGAGCGATACGGAATTGGGCGAGTTATACGTGTACGATGGAAAAACAAAGAAGATAACTAATTACAACGAGGAAATCCTGAAGAAACTGAAGCCCCGTAAATACACTCATTTCTCGTATCGCAGCTTCGACGGAAAAGAAATTGATGCGTGGTACATCAGACCTGCGAGGAGGGGAAAGAGACCCCTTTTGGTGTTCGTGCACGGTGGCCCCAAGGGCATGTACGGGCTTTATTTCCATTACACCGCGCAACTTATGGCATCTCGCGGGTATTATGCGCTTTTCGTCAATCCGAGGGGGAGCGATGGGTACAGCGAGGAATTTGCCATGGAGGTAATTGGAGCCACTGGGCTCGGGGATTTCAAGGACATAATGCGGGGAATCGAAGAGCTGAAAAAGAGGGAAAATATCGATGAAAAAAGGATAGGAATTACGGGCATAAGCTACGGGGGCTACATGACCAACTGGGCAATAACACAGAGCGACATGTTCAAAGCGGCCATAAGCGAGCAGGGCATATCTTACTGGCTTTCCTCGTATGCATTCTCAGACGTCGGTTTGTGGTACGACAAGGAAATAATAGGAGATGCTCCGCTTGAGAATGAGAATTACAGGAAGCTGAGCCCGCTGTTCTACGTGGATAATGTTAAAACACCCGTGCTTTTCATTCACAGCTTGGAAGATTACCGCTGCCCTCTTGATCAATCTCTAATGTTTTACAATCTTCTGAAGGAGAGAAAAAAGGAAGCGTACATCGTGATATTCAAAGAAGGAGAGCATGGCCATAGTATTCGAGGAAAACCGAGGGCGAGGTTGAAGAGGTACCGCATATTCGTTGATTTCTTCGAGAAGAAGATGAACGACAAAGAATTCAAAATAGAGGAAGCTATAGGAGGAAAGGGGAATGAATGAATTTAAAGTCGATGGCCTTTGGGGAAGATATTATCCCGGAGAAAAGGGTACTTTCATTCTGATACACGGTCTCGCCTCCTCGTCGGGAGAGTTCTTCGATTACCCGGAGAGAATAAACGCAAGAGGATACGGGGTGATAATCTTCGATTTCTCGGGCCATGGAAAAAGTGAAGGCATTGAAGGCTACGAGAGCGTAGAGAAGAATCTCAAAGAAATAAGAAAAGTGGTGGAAAAATTCGAAAAAGATATAAAAAAACCTCTAATTCTCTTAGGGCATAGTTTAGGTGCGGCCACGGTGATTTATGCGGCAAGCGAGGGAATTGGAGATTTATGCGTCGCCATTTCTCCGCCTGCAAGCATTAAGGGTGAGATGAAGGCGGGAGAGAGAATATTGCTTCCTTTGATTTACGGAATCGGAACACTATACGAGAAATTGAGCGGAAAGAGGTTCTACATAAAATATCGGGCGGTTTACGATACCATCTTCGTGAAAAAAGAGACTGTGGAGAAGGCGAAAAAGATGGGTTTTTTGAGCAACAAATTATGGATAGATTCGTACAAACCTCTGATGACCGTTAATACCCTAGAGAGAGCGAAAAAGGTCGAGATTCCGTGCCTTGTGATCGTTCCTTCTGAGGACAAATTGGTGAATCCAGAGAATCAGAAAAGGGTTTATCAGGAAATTTCCGGAGAAAAAGAGATTTTCGTCGCTCAGGGCTACAATCACTCGGTGATGGGCGAGGATTCAGGGGAGATACTGGGAAAAATAATGGAGTTCGTGGAAAGGCATAGGGAAAACTATAAATAGTAGTACAATAATGCGATTTTCGAGATGGAAAAGGAGGAAATGATAAAATACGTAATCGAGGTGTTGCAGCGCGGCGGGTTCACAGTGGGCGTTCCCGTGGTGCGCAGTATGGTATTCGATGTTATTGCCAGACGAGATAACGAAATTTACATAATCAAGGTTTTAGTTAATGCGGACGCTCTCAGATTGGAGATGGCCCGGGAGCTGAAGATTCTCAGCAAGGAATTTGAAGCGATTCCCATACTCATAGGGCTCAGAAGCGGCGCAGGTAAGATTTTGGATGGCGTGGTGTATTCCCGCCACGGAATACCTGTTATTTCGGTGCAAACGTTCAAAGAATTCATTTTAGAGGATGAGCAGCCCATGGTGTACGTAGCTCCTGGGGGATTTTACGTAAATATTGATGGAGATAAGTTGAAGAAGGTTAGGCAGGAGCGCGGCATATCCCTTGGGGAATTGGGCAGAATCGCAGGGGTGAGCAGGAAGACCATTCAGCTCTACGAGGAGGGAATGAGCTCCACAGTTGATATCGCCTTAAGATTGGAAGAGTTCTTGGGAGAAGAGCTAATAGAGCCCGTGGATCTCAAAAATTTCGCAAAGCTCACAGAGGAGCGATACACCCTCAAAAATGTTGTATTCGAGGATATATACAGAAGATTGATGGACATGGGCTACGACGTTTTTCTCACTCTCAAATGTCCCTTCGAAGCTCTGAGTAAAGATGAGAGCGACGTAATGCTAACAGGCTTCGAAAACAATGAGAAGAAATTGAAATATAAGTCGAGGAACATACGCATATTTTCCGAAATTCTCGATAAAAGAGGGTTCATAATCACCTCGGAGACGCGATACGATGAGTACAACGGAGTTGCTTTGATAAGAAAGACGGAAGTGATGCATTATACCAAAGATGAGCTGAAGAAAGTGGTTGAGGAGCGGAGCAGTATATGAGCAAGACAGAGAAAATCGTAAAAGGAGAGAAAGAGATTCTGATTTTTGGAACGGTGAAAGGATTGGCCAGCGAGCGGGAGAAGTTAAGGGAAATTTTTAATGATTTTTCCCCTGAGCTCATGCTCCTCGGAATATCGCCGGAGGAGTATGAAGGCCTGAAGAGGTATCTCAAGGAGCCATTCGAAATAGAGCCCGACGACTACGGATTGATTTACGCCAAAAAGTTGGAGAGATTTGGCGAAGTGGGACTTCCCGTTCCAACATACTTAGAAGCGTTCGCTCTCTCGAAGAGCAGTGGGGTTGAGATGATTCCTATTGACATGCCAGACAAAATGTATTCCGAGCTCTTCACGCGCAAGCTGGATTTCTTCAAGATTATGCGGTTCGACATGCGAAAGAGAAAGGTCTGGAAGAAGGAATTCGATGCGAAGACCCCTGAAGACTTCGTTTTGGAATGGGATAAAGAGGTGAACAAAATCCGCGAGTTCATGGAAATTGAGAAAGAGCGGGAAAAATACATGGGCGAGAAAATCGCCGAAATTATAAAAAATGAAGGCGGGAATAGAATTTTAGTTATAGTAGAACTGGAGAGGATGAAGGGTGTGGTGGAGATATTGGAAAAAATTTAAACTTTTTAGATTGATACCCCTGTATGAGCGAGAAGACATGCGACGTGGTTGGCTGCGATAAGGAAGCGGTAAAAACGGTGGCACGAAAGAAGGCGGAGAAAATTTTCAGCTTGAAGGGAACGGGAACGAAGGTGCATCTATGCAAGGAGCATTACAAGGAATTCAAGAAAAAAACCAAGAAGGAGAGGGAATTGGAGCGCATCGGGTGGGTTTGATCAGCGAATTCTGAATATGTATCGAATGGGTACACGCAATCTATTCCCCGTCCAGTAAGGGCAAAATGTGCATTTGAATCCCACAGTTATTTTTTCTCCCTCCAAGGTCATATTCTCTATTTTTTCCATCTTTGAACCGCACACTGGGCATGCTTTCATATCAATTACTTCTTCATTTGTCAATTTGCACCTTATTTCCACCTTTATGGTGTCCATTTTTAGGGCAATCCTACGCAATCTTCTCCCGCTTATCTTGTACTCTTTGTTTCTCCTCTGAAGGTGCTTCATAACTTCCCTCTTCAATTCTGCCTGCGATTCAACTATTCTCCTGACTTTCATAACTCTTTGGAGAATTTCTTCGATTTCTTCATCTTTTGGAATTTTATAGGCCATCTATAAGATTATAAATATTTTGGTATATAAACTTTCATCTGAGCACGAAAATTCCGTCCTCCGTGATGTACATTCTCTTGGTTCTTCTGTCGTAATCGCTGCCGCGCATCTTGGTAATTTTTATGTATCTTTCGTATCCCGCATTACCCCTCTTTTTCTCGATTTCGATCACGCCGGCACTGAGCAGGTATTCGGCTCTAAGATCCACGTTGGAGGACGAGGTGATTATAGTAGTGGCACCAGTCTGCTTAAAGAAGTTAAATAGCTTGTGTATCCCCATCATTTCCTTGTCCTCTTCCACCGCGAATTTTTTGAACAGACTCAAAGAGTCTATAACGATTCTCGAAAATCCTATGTTTTTCATCTGATCCAAGAGTTTTATGCTCAAACCCTCCACGCTCAGCTCTCCCTTTTCCACCTTCTTTTTGTTTTCGTGGGCCATGGTTATTTCTCCCTTGGCCGTTATGTCCCTTATGGATGGAGTCGTGGAGTATAGAGCTTCGCTGGGCACGGCATCCATAACTCTCAATCGACTCAGATTCCATCCAAATCCAAGCATCGCACTCTGGAGCACAAGAGCCGGAGGTTTATCTACCGCAATATATAAGCAATTCTCACCATTGTTTAGCCCTTCCAGTAAAAATTTCAAACTCAGGAGAGTTTTGCCCGCTCCTGTGTCGCCCACTAGCAAATATACCTTCCCCTCGATTAGACCTCCGTTCAGCATCTTGTCCAGTCCCATTACTCCAAATTTCACTCTCATTATTTCTCTCTCCTCTTAATGAAACTCAGGTAGAATTTCTCATCCACTGCAAACCCGCTATTGGTCATGCTAAGGGGTACCAACTCAAGGGCGCAGCTTACAGTGGATTTTTCCACAATCAGGTTAATATTTTTTCTGTCTGGTTCGAGGCGGAATACGCTATCTACGATGGATTTTTCAATCATCAAATCATCAAAGTTCTCTGCGGTAACTAATATGGATGCGTTGCTGTTCGTCAACAAAAATCGCATGAATGAATGCACTCCGCTGTCGGGTACTATGCCGCGCATGTAGAAATATCTCAAGGCGGTGATTGAATCCACGACAACCCTGTCAAATTTAACACGGTCGAACACATTCTTGAGGGTGGATTTGAGAGAGAGCACATCCGCTTCAAATAACGTCTTTTTCTCGGTTGCATCTTTCATCCTCGTTAGCTTTGTAATCGGTGTAACTTCCCTTACGGGCTTCACTTCTGCCTTACCTGATGTGAGTGGCACGGCGTCAAAAACGTAGATTTCGTCGATATACATATCCATGTTTTCAAAGTCCTTCTTTATATCCTTTGTACTCTCATCTAAGGAAATGTAAAGGACATTCTCGCCTCTCCTAGCGCCGTAGGTCAAAAATTGAATGGCAAATATCGTCTTCCCGACGCCGGGTGGTCCATAAACAAGATTTATAGATGAAGGACCAACTCCGGGTATGAATTCATCGAGATTTTTTATACCCAGAGAGGCTGCGTTAATCACAGTAACAGAAATAGATTTTCATATTTAATAACTTTTCTCTGCCATGATAAAGCATAACTTGCTTCAGGAATGGTTATATAAAATAAACTCTTATATGAATTATGGCAATCGAAATATTTGGAATAGATTGGGGGGCTCCGCTGCCCTACATAGGTGTCTCTGTGTTTGATGTGATATTGGCAATTTTGGCATTCATAATAGGCTACGTGATAATTGTGGTGGTTGTGCATTTTTTCAAAAAATCCATGGGCAGAACTAAGCTTCCTAAATTGCTCATAGAATTTCTCGCTCGCTTCTTAAAAATTCTGTTAATAGTTCTTCTAATTCTTGCGGTTTTGCCCATTTTGGGCATAGATGTGAGTTCTATAGTCATTGGAGTTTCTGCGGTCATTGGCCTGATCTTAGGTTTTGGATTGCAGGATACCATGACGAACATATTCGCGGGGTTCTGGCTCGCAATGCTGAAGCCATTCGATATCGGGGATTATGTAGAGGTTAACGGAGTTGGAGGGAGCATCCATGCGCTCGGAGTTATGTCCACCTGGCTTTTGACCCCGGATAACAAGTACATCATGATTCCGAACAAACTGGTTTGGGGAGCAACGATAACCAATTACTCCAAGATGCCAACGAGAAGAGTGAATATCGATGTGGGTGTTGCTTACGGTACCGATTTGGATAAAGCCATAGGAATAGCCATGCGAGTAATGCACGAGAACCCCCTCGTTCTAGATGACCCATCGCCAAGCGTGGCCATATCTCAGCTTGCGGATTCATCCATTGCTCTACAGCTCAGACCATGGGCAAAGAACGGCGATTACTGGACAGTGTATGGCGAAATAACGAAGAAGATTTACGAGGAATATGCCAAGGAAGGAATCGAGATTCCCTATCCTCAGTTAGATGTGCATTTGAAGGAGAAACATTAAATTTCTCGCCTCTATCCCTTTTTATGTTCAACCCTCGGTTGATAACAGCCCTCGCAGAAGAGATGGAAAAAATTGGAGTCTCGAAAGACGGAATCGAGATAATGGAGAAAAAAGGAAGATTTTTGAAGATAAGAATCGACGATATCCCTCTCAAAGGAGCGATTCTCCTCAAGCAAGAGGCTCTGGCGGCGGGAATGGAATGTGCCCTGTCGTGGTGCACAGCCGCCCTGAAATGCGAAACCACATCCGCCATCCTATTCGGCACAGAGAGGCAGTTCGAAATTCTGATCTCGAAGATGAAGCTTCAGCCCTTCAAAGGTAAAATTATTGCTGAGGAGTTGGAAGAGTGCATGGGAAATTTGAAAAAGGAGCGGTACGAGATAAAAGCGAGGGATTACAGAATTCAAATGCCTCCTTTCAGGATCATGGGTATTCTCAACGTAACCCCAGATTCTTTCTCCGACGGGGGAAAATTCATCAGTGTGGAGAGCGCGGTGGAGCATGCGAGGAACATGGTGAAAGAAGGGGCTGATATAATAGACGTTGGTGGGGAATCATCGCGCCCGTTCTCATCGCCGGTAAGCGAGGAAGAGGAAATGAAAAGAATATTGCCCGTAATAGAGGAACTCAGCGATTTGAAGGTTCCCATTTCTGTGGATACATACAAACCGAAGGTGGCGGAAGAGGCGTTGAAAAGGGGAGCGAGCATAGTTAACGATATATTTGGGCTCCGCAAGGAAGGAATGGCTGATGTTGTGAAAGATTACGATGCAGCCGTGGTTATAATGCACATGAAGGGGGAGCCAAAGAACATGCAGATGAACCCCAGCTACGAAGACACCATTGGCGAGATCATGCGATTTTTCAGAGAGCGTGTCGAATTCGCTTTGAGCAAGGGGATAGAGGAAGATAAAATCGTATTGGATCCGGGAATCGGGTTCGGCAAAAGAGTAGAAGATAATTTAATGCTCATAAGATCTCTGGAGAGCTTCAGGTGCTTGGGTTACCCCATACTCATGGGTACATCGCGAAAGAGCTTCATTGGAAAGATTTTAGATTTGAACGTGAATGAACGATTGGAGGGAACAATTGCCACCAATGTAATCTCTCTTATTAATGGTGCGAGTATATTTCGGGTTCACGATGTGAAAGAAAATCTTAGGGCTTTGAAAATTGCCGAAGCTATAAAGGAGGTGTACGTATGAGGCTTGGATGGCAGTGTCCCACGTGCTTTGCCGAGCTGGGAGATAAGAGCTATGCGAAAACCATAACCTGTCCGTTCTGCGGCTCTCTTTTAATCGTTGATCCTGAGAAAAAGAAGTTCTACCTTGCGAAGAAGGAGCAGGGGTGGTACTATTTTCCCAAGAAATACCTGGGGGATAATACTGGGTATTTGAAATTCGGAGAGCACGAGGAGTATTTCAAGTACAGCGATGGTAAATGGTATTTAATTCGAGGAGAAAAAGAATACATTTTTGAAGGGGAAAATTGCGATTGCGAAGGGAAAAAAGAGGAGGAAGGGGAAATAAATTATATCTGGGGTGATTTGCCGCTCATTGCGATTCCGGGAATGCTCTTAGAGATACATCAATGCGAAGATGGAATTTGCGTTAAATCCTCCAAGGGCAATTACTTTTTCAGAGGTATTCGATGACCTCTCCCAAGAGGTACGTGTTTCTCACATCATCTATTTTCACTCTTGCAAACGAGCCCAAAATCGCATCTTTCAATATAACCGGAATATATGAGTCCGTGCGCCCAATGTAGTTACCCCTCTTTCCACGTTGGGGAATTAGGATTTTCACGCTCTTTCCTCTCATATCCTCGTTTTTTCTTTTGAGTATCTCTGTGTGCATATCCGCCAGTTCTTTTGACCACCTCTTTACGTCGTTGGTGCTGGGCCTCTTCCACCGAAATGCAGGAGTTTTAGGCCGTGGAGAAAATCTCGTGATGTTGAGAATCTCCGGCGCGATCTCTTTTATCAGATTTTTTGTGTTCTCAAAACTCTCGTCGCTTTCTCCGGGGAATCCTACGATTATGTCCGTTGATAGCATTAACTCCGGAATCTTCTTCCTGAATTCTCTCACAATCTGAATGAAATCATCCACGGAATAACCGCGGTTCATTCTGCGCAATATTTCATCATCGCCGCTCTGCACCGGAAGATGTAGAAATTTGTAGATTTTTTCTTTGCGATATTCTTCGATTAGCTCAGGAAGGATATTCATTGTCTCCCGGGGCTCCATCATCCCCACCCGAACCCTGAAATCTCCGTCCATGGAGTTTATTTCCCTTAGGAGGGTGGCTAAATTCGTTCCCTTGTCTTTTCCCCACGCGGCAGTGTCCTGCGCGCTCAGACGGAGCTCTTTCATTCCCATATCTATCGATTTTTTTACCATTTTCATAATCCAGCCCATTTCCCTGCTCTTTATTCTCCCCCTCGCGAGGCGTGTGATGCAATACGTGCAAGACCCGAGGCAGCCGTTGGCGATTGGAATGGTTGCCACTCTATCCATGGTGTAAACTTCGTCCATGGGCGAATTGGGGATGCGGAGAATCTCATGGGCTTTTTCAAATTCCCAAGTTCTTATTGCTGTCACATCTGGAGGAAGGGTTTCGTACCTCGCAGATGGTAAACATCCGTAAACCACAACTTTCTTCCCGTATCTTTTCATCTCTTCGATTCTTCTAAGCATCCTGTGCTCAGTATGCCCTATCACTATGCATGTTCCTATGAGGAGCACATCCGCATCTTCCGGATTTTCGACGATCTCTCCCATGGATTGCGCCAGCATGCCCGTCTCCGCAATGTTCTGAGAGCAGCCGTAAGCTTCGTAGTAAACTTTCACGGGCATCGCAAAGGGATGTGAGATAAAAAACCTTCCCCTGTAGACACCTCCAGCGGGTCTCTCCAACTTCCAGCAGCCGTAGACACCCCTTCGGGGTTTCTACGACTTCCCCTCTAAGAACCTCCAGCGGGTTCTTATCAACT
>JALWEL010000054.1 GCA_027014065.1 DHVE2 group archaeon | reverse complement strand
AGGAGCGAGAGAACGAGGGCTGCTAAGGTCTTGCGTTTCACGGGTTAAGATTGATGGCTGGGTATTTAAATCATGCGGGAACTTTGTTGTGGAAAAAGATATTAAATAGCATGCACTTCTACGAGAAGATGACCCCCTTGATGCAGCAGTACTACCGAATCAAATCCATGTATAAGGAGCACATCCTATTTTTCCGCGTGGGCGATTTCTACGAGACGTTCGACGAAGATGCGAAATTGGTTTCGAAGGAATTGAATCTCGTTCTGACTCGAAGAAGCAAGGACGAACCTGTTCCAATGGCGGGTATCCCGTATCACGCATTGGACGCTTATCTATCTCGGCTGGTTAAGAAAGGATACAGCGTGGCCATATGCGAGCAGTTGGAAGATCCTAAGAAGGCGAAGGGATTGGTGAAGAGAGACGTGATAAGGATTGTCACTCCGGGAACCATCGTGGAGGATCCGCTTTTAAGTGAAGAAAACAATTTTCTGATGGGTATATACGGAAAAAACGGAAGATTCGGATTCGCCGCGTTGGACATATCCACCGGCGAGTTCTTCGCGGGGGAATTGGGGGAGTATGAGCTTCAGGCCGAGCTGCTCCGTCTAAGCCCTTCAGAAATTCTCGTAAATAATTCTTCAGGATTGAAAATTGAGCAAAAAGCGAAGATAATGGAAGATTCTTACTTTTCTGATTACGAAGCTGTGCTCAAGGAGCATTTCAAGGTCGTGGATTTAGGGGGCTTCGGATTAGGCGAGTTAGCTCTAAAAGCAGCGGGGGCTGTGCTCAAATACGCAAAGGAGAACACAAGGAGCGATTTAGAGAACATCGATTCTCTATTGGGATATTTCAGCGAGAGATTTTTGATTTTAGACTCGACCACCCTTAAGAATTTAGAGGTGTTCAAGAGCGCGATGGGTGATGACAAATTCACTCTATATGGTACCATGAACTCAACCGAAACTCCAATGGGTGCCCGACTTCTAAAAAGATGGATGCAGAAACCGCTTTTGGATAAAAAAGAAATAAACGCGAGGTTAGATGCTGTGGAAGAACTTAAGAACGATGGGATGCTCAGAGAAGAGCTAAGGGAACTGCTCCACGAGATAAAGGATATAGAGAGAATTGAGTCAAGAATAACCATTGGCAAGGCGAGCCCTCGAGACCTGATAAACCTGCGGGAGAGCTTGAAAAAGGCCATAAAACTAAACCGCAATTTCAAATCTAAACTCCTGAGGGAGCAGCAAATAACCATGGATATTCTCTCCATCGTTGAACTTCTGGACAGGAGTATCGAAGGAGAGTATCAAATAGGAGAAGGTGTGATAAAGGAAGGTTTCAGCGAGGAGTTGGATTCCCTGAGAGAGATAATGAAGGACGCGAAGAAACTCATAATGAATTTAGAGAGCGAAGAGAGGAGAAAAACAGGCATAAAGAACTTGAAAATCAGGTACAACGACGTCATGGGCTACTACATCGAGGTTAGCAAAGCAAACCTTAGCAAAGTGCCGTCGCATTACAAAAGAAAGCAAACCCTGAAAAATTCCGAAAGGTTCATAACCGACGAGCTAAAAGATTTGGAGTACAAAATCCTCAGCGCGAAGGAGAGAGTTGTTGAGATAGAAAAGAGGCTCTACGAAGAGATAATATGGGAACTTAAAGGCCATTCAAAAATTCTAAAAGACACGGCGAAAAAAATTGCAATAGTGGATGTTCTCTCATCCTTAGCGGAAATTGCGGCACAGCGGGATTATTCCCGGCCCGTGGTGGACGAGAGCTTAGACTTGGAGATTCGGGAGGGAAGGCATCCGGTGGTTGAGAACTTTGTGGATTTCGTGCCCAACGACACAAGAATGGACAAGGAGGCGAGATTCATAATCCTGACCGGTCCAAACATGGCGGGTAAATCCACTTACATGAGGCAAATAGCCCTAATCACCATTTTGGCACAGATGGGCTCGTTCGTTCCTGCAAGTTATGCGAAGATAGGCATAGTGGACAGAATATACACGAGAGTTGGAGCAAGTGACGACATAACTCAAGGAAGATCGACGTTCATGGTCGAAATGATAGAAGTAGCAAACATAATAAACACAGCCACCGAGAACTCGCTGATTCTCTTAGATGAAATCGGAAGGGGCACGAGCACCTATGACGGTCTGGCGATAGCATGGAGCGTGACCGAGTACATACACAACGAGATAAAGGCGAGAACGATATTTGCGACGCATTACCACCATTTGATAGATTTGGAAAACGTGTTGCCGCACATCAGGAATTATCACATCGCCGTGAAGGAATCTCCCGATGGCCTAATTTTCGTCCGAAAGGTAATGCCCGGGGGAATGAGCAAGAGCTACGGAATCGAGGTTGCTCGCCTCGCAGGGTTGCCCAAAAAAGTTGTGGAAAGAGCACGCGAGGTTCTAAATTTGATAGAGCGGGAAAACGCCATCGAGGTTCGGAGAAGCAGGAAAGTGATTCAGGCAACCCTCTTCGGAGGAGAGTACGATGACATAATCGACGAGATAAGAAAAATAGACATAATGAACACCACGCCCATAGAAGCGCTCAACAAACTGCACGAGCTGAAAAAGAAAATAGACGAGAGATGATCAGCGGATCCATGTCCCTGTTTTTCCTTCCAAAGCCTCGGTTATCTTCTCAGGGGAGGTGATAAGAACTTCCTTTCCCCCGTTCTCGATAAATCGAATCGATGCCAGAATCTTCGGGTACATGCTTCCCTTCTTGAAATGCCCTTCTTCTAAATATTTCTTCGCCTCTTCCACGCTCATCTCATCGATTCCCTTCTGCTGTGGAGTTCCGAAATTCAGATACACCTTCTCGACGCTTGTCAGTATGAAAAGCTTGTCCGCTTTTATATCCTTTCCGAGGGTGGCAGATGCGAGGTCCTTGTCGATTACTCCTTCCACACCCTGCAGCTTTCCATCCTTTCTTACCACTGGTATTCCACCGCCGCCCACAGATATGGCCACGTAGCCGGAGTCTATTATCTCGCGAATCAGCTTTTTCTCCACTATTTCCTTGGGGTCAGGGGATGGCACCACGCGCCTCCATCCTCGGCCAGAATCTTCAATCACGTGCCAGCCCTTCTCCTTTGCCAACCTCTTCGCTTCTTCTTCCGTGTAGAATGGGCCTATGGGCTTCGTCGGATTCCGGAACGCAGGGTCATTTTCGTCCACAATAACTCGGGTGACTACGGCCACCACTTCTTTATCGATTCCCTTCTTCGAAAAAATCTCGTGAAAGCCCTGCATCAGAAAATAGCCGATTTCGCCCTGTGACATAGCCCCGCATACATCGAGGGGCATGGGGGGAACCACGTTCTTTGAAGTTTCGTTTTGAAGTAGAATCGCGCCCACCTGCGGCCCGTTGCCATGGGTTATCACCACTTTGAATTCTGAGAATATGGGGTAAATGGCCTCAGCTGTCTGCTTAGCGCGGAGCATCTGCTCCTCCGCCGTTCCTTTGTCTCCCGGCCTGAGCAACGCGTTGCCGCCAACTGCAAGTACTATGGTCTCCATAGAGCAGGGAAAGGCGAGGATTTATATTAATTTTTAATGAGCTAAGTAAGCAGTAAATAAGCGGCTAATCCAAAAAGAAAAAGACCGTTACATAAATAAAAATCACTCATTCCAAAAGATTTGAACTCACTCTCCGCAATCTCAAATATCTCTCCTTGCTTCGCGGAGTCCACAGATTCGATGAATTCCTTGTTTATCATCACCTCGGGGCTTTGATAAATCTTTCTACTTTTCAGGATGTACGCATCTTCCAAATACAGATAATTTTCATCCTCGCGGGCTATTTTTCCTTCGACAATGAGGCTATAATCCTCCGTTGTTGCTTCAACGAGCACCCTAGATTTGAAATGCTCCCCGTAGTTCACCTGTACCACCCCAGAACCATGCCCAAAGAGAAGCCCAGAATAGATGAGAGAATGTAAATGCCCACCCTCTTAAGCTTCGCTTTTTTCATCTTTTTTCCTATTTTTTCCTCTGTGATATCCTTAGGTGTAGATGCAATTAGCACCACGTTTTCCATTTTCAGCATGTGCTTTCCCTCGGAGTCTTCGAAAACCACCGCATCGTTCAAATGCACCACCTTCCCCTCGTACACGTCGGTTTCGTGAAAAATTAATGCATCGTGGTAAATCAATTCTCCCGACTCCATGGTTTTTCCTTTTCCTCATCGTATTTAAGCCTTGCTACGAACATTTAGACGGGGTTTTTTATTCCATGGCAGCGCGAAGGATCGCGTTCACGTGAATTTTCACCGTGTCAAGAAGAGGAACCTCGGTGTCTCCATCTTTGAGCGCCAGAGGAAGCTCGGTGCAGCCCAGAACAGCGGCATCAACCTGCAGGGCGTATTTGTTAACTAGGTTCACTAAGTAACCCTTGCTCTTCAGCTCGCCCAATGCCAGCTCCTCGAATATTATACGATTAACCTCGTCCATTTCTTCATCGTTTGGAGTTATGACTTCCAGCCCGTGCTCTTCTAACCTCTTGCGGTAAAAATCCGCGGTCATTGTGATTTTCGTTCCTAAAAGCAAAAGTTTTTTGAACCCTCTTCTCTTGGATTCTTCCGCCAGAGCGTCGATTATGCTTACCATTCTGGTTTTACTCTCTTTCTGTAA
>JALWEL010000053.1 GCA_027014065.1 DHVE2 group archaeon | reverse complement strand
ATTTCGGATACTCCTTAGAAGATCTGAAGGAAGCAGCGGAGATTTTCGAAGGCGAGCACGATTTCCGCAATTTCACCCGCGCTAGGGAGAACACGACGCTTAGAATCGATGAAATATCCGTGGAAAAAAAGGATGGGTACTTTGTGATAGATTTCCGTGCCCAGTATTACCTATGGAATCTGATTAGGAGGATAGTGGCGGCCATGACATCATATGCCTCTGGAGATAAATTTGGCGAGGAAGTTTTCGAAGAACATAGGCATTTCGGCCTCGCGCCCCCGGAGCCCCTCATTCTCATGGACGTGGCTTATGATTTTGAATTCAAGCGAATTCGGCAAAATCGCAGATTCGTGGAGAGGAATTTCCGGGAATTCGCCGGGGGGCTGGTGTATTATTACATTTTCAGGGAGTTTGTTGGGAAATAATGGAGCGGCTCACAAACGTTAAATACTTTGTTCAATTTAGAAACCCCGGTGATTCCATGTATTTAGGCCATGTTGATGATGTTAAAAAAGAAGAGGTGAAGATGGAAGGGACTTCGGGCACATTTATTCAGTGGCTCATATCCAAGGGGCAGGGCGCGGAGAACTACGCGATGCGCCTGTTCACCGTCAAGCCCGGCGGGAAGATTGCGAAGCACCAGCACCCGTGGGAGCACGAGATTTTCATTCTGAAGGGCCACGGTAAAGTTGGAGCCGGGGATGAGGAAGTGGAAGTTCGCGAGGGCAATTTTCTCTACATCGAGCCTAATGTTCCACACTGGTACGAAAATTTGGGAGACGAGGACTGGCAGTTCATATGCATAATACCCATGAAGGGTGTGCAGTAATGTTCAAGAGAAAGAAGAAAAAGGTGAAAACCAAGGAGGAATTGTTCGAGCTGCTCCTCAATGAGATTCTGGACGAGAAAGCCAAGGAGATCTGGGAGAGGCTCAAAGAAATATGATTACTCTTCCATCGCTTTTTCCAAAAGATTTTCAATCATTCTTTTGAACCCGAAGATTTCCACGATGTAAGTTTTATCATCGAAGGAAATATCCTCATCATTAACAAGTAGCTCCGCCACCACATCGGGATCCGAAAGAGCCTTCTGGTCGATTTCCCTCATCATTTCTTCGTTGTCCTCGTGCAAATCAAATAGGGTCGGGATGATTATTGCGTAGTAATTCACCTTTCTCTGGAGGGGCGTTTTGTACTTCTCCTCTAACTTCTCGTAAAATCCCCGCAGAAATTCCTCTAAGTCGTCGCTTTGGAATGATTCAGCGAAATCTTTGTAAATCCCTATTGCCTCTTTATCCAACGCGGAAAGCACGTTCTTTCCCGTGTTCTTTTCTACCCACTGGTAGAAGGCGCCTATCACGCCCATGACCATCTCAAATGTGTCATCGCTCATATTGTGGCTATGGCGCATACTTATTAAATCTTATCCAGAGCGAGTATATTTAAAATCCCCGCCGAAACTTCGCAGTTAGAAAAATCATTCACCTCTTCGATATTCTTCTATGAGCC
>JALWEL010000052.1 GCA_027014065.1 DHVE2 group archaeon | reverse complement strand
CGCTCGTATTTTATATCGCCAGTTATTACAACGTTGTAAAATCCCTCGCCGATGTGGAAATGGGATATTGCAGAGCCGAGTATGTGACCGGCGTTGTGGAATGTCAAGCGAACATCCGGAGAGATGTCCGTGGTTTCTCCGTATTTCAAAGTTATTGTGTGTTTAATCATCTCCTTGATATGCTTAGATTCGAAAGGCACCTTGCGACCTTCAGCTTGAGCCACTTTGAGATAATCTATTAGAAGCATCACCGCTAAATCTCTTGTGGGAGTGGTCATGAACACTGGCCCGCTGTAGTTGTGCTTGAATAAAAGAGGGACCAATCCAACGTGATCCAGATGCGCATGGGTGACCACGACTGCGTCCAAGTATTTCAGCGGATTTTGCGGGTCCGAATTATCCCACACCTCAGGCATGTAAAGGTAGGGGGTTCCGCTCCACGGCTCATCTTCATCTCCAACCGAGACGTTCAAACCGCAATCGATCAGAATTCTGCTGGTTTTGGTCATCAAAAGCGTCGAACTTCTGCCCACTTCCCTGTAGCCTCCCAAAGCCACCACGCGGACCCACTGCTCACCGCTCAGCGGGGGTCTATTCAATCTTTTTCCGATATCTCGAAGTATCTTCCTTCTCTCTTCCCTAACTATTTTCAGGTATTCACGCATCTCCTTCACAATTCTCGATTCCAATGGGGGCGCGCGAACCACCTTTGGAGCCCATTTAATCCTCTTCTTGATTTCATTTAAAAGCTCGCCTTCTTTTCCGATAACGGCCCCCGGGGACTCCGCTTCGATTATAACCTCCCCAGTCTCTGGAATGAAATAAATATCCTTTATTCCCGCATCTTCCGGCACTATTTTTCCTATCTCCTCTTTTGCCTCGTTCTCGTCCATGAGCATCTTTGGATCAGGCCGAACTGATATTCTTCTTCTCACAGTTTGCGCTATCTTCTTCACCACTTCCGGATGCTCTGCGAAAAACTCCATGTCCATTGTGTAAACCACAACTAGAGGTCCTTCTAAATCAATCGCCGTTATCTCTGCCTGCGGAGCGTACTCGTCCAGAAGCTCCTGAGTCCTCTTAAGTATATCCTCCCACGGCATAAAATCACTTCAGTTTCAACTTCTTCATTCTCTTCTCAACTTCATCTTTTGTGAGTTCAACAAACCCCTTCTCCTTGGTTATGGTTGCCACGGATATTCCATCTCCACTTGCGGCGTCTCTCCTCATAGCAGAATTAACGCCCCTTATCGCCAGCTCAATTCCTTCTTCGAGAGATACATCATCGTGCCAGCGATCTTCTAAAACTCCGTAAACGAACAGCGAGCCAGAGCCCACGCTGGCGTACTTGTCCTCTATTGCACCTCCAGCCGCGTCTATAGAGAATACATGGTACCCTCGATTGTCATATCCGCCGATGATCAAACCCACGTAATACGGCATGAACTTGCTCTCGTTGAGTATGTTGGAAAGCAGCGTGGCCGCAGCGCCCACCGGCATAAGCATGTTTCTCCTTAGCCTGTACAGATTTATCTCCGCACGCATATAGCGAACAAGCACCTGGAGATCGCCCACTAGGCCGGCGGTGGTCATGCCTATGTTCTCATCTAATTTGTAGAGTTTCTGGGCAACCTTGTGGGCTATGAAAGTCTCCATGCTCGCCCTGTGCTCGGTTGCAAGCACCACGCCTTCTTTGGTTACAATACCAACCGTAGTCGTTCCTGTTTTAACCTTCTCCATCTTAAACACCCTCTTTAAAACTTCATGGCTTGATGGCCTAATCTCATTTATCTATTTAAATCTTTTCGGAAATTTAGATGGCCCCGCAGAATTTGAAATGAGATTCTCGAACAAAAACCCGAAGGGTTAGGAAAAAAGTTAAATTCTCAAGAGCATTACGCCCTTGTAAGGGCAGGTGGCAGAGAGGTGATGCGCGGGACTGCAGATCCCGTTTACTCGGGTTCGAATCCCGACCTGCCCTCTACCCGATAATTATTGGTTTTTGTTATAAAATTTCTGGAGACTGTTCTATAGCGAAAAATCCTGAATTTGTGAATCCCAAAGGATTTATTAAAAGCTTTCGGTGGGATTCTATACCCGGGTATAGGGCATTTCCACCTTGGGTTAAGAATCCCATAGGATTCAGGAGGTGATAGGTGTGGTAAAAAAGAGGTATGAGTTGGAAATTTTATGGGAAAACGGACTGTTAACCAAGAGGAAAATTACAGAGACGGAGAGAGTGCTTATTGAGTGCTTTAGAGCGAGATTTGTCAAGGGCAAATACGAGGTAGATAGTGAACATAAAGTACAACCGGTATCGTTTCAGGTATGGGACGGATACGATGATCCATTAGTTAGCTCCAAATCATAGAGTGCCAAAACGGCTCCTGAATAATACTCCTCTCTGTTACGGGGTGATTTAGTGCATAGTAGGTACACCACCATGGCAAAGATAACTATGATAATATGACAATATCTGGGGAAGTGTTGGAATTAATACGCAGAAATTCAGGTAAGGTATGGACTGCATCTATTCTGAGGTACGAAGCACAGAAAAGGGGGGATTTGTATCGGGAGGGAATATGCAAAGAAGGTTCTCCAGAGGCTCGCAAAGAAGGTTTTTATTGTAAACATTTTCTCTGTGCCACACATGATAAACAACTATCTCTTTCTATTCACTATCATCCTAAGGTCATGAAGATCTTCAATAAGTTCCTGTTACTCATCCCACGGAACCAAAATCGCTTTCTTTTTTCCTCCTCTCTTATCTCATAAACCACATTTGCCATACTCATACTTACACATCATCACCTTCTATTTTAAAGTTTTAGCTTCTTCTCTCCTGCAAATCCTCTCGTGCAGCGTGTTTAACATCATGGCATGTTTATACTACCCTCGCATTATTTTACTTTTTTTCCCCGGTGCTCCACGATTTCCCCGTCCACGATGCGATAAGAAAGCACAATTCCTTTTATTTCCGTTATGTACGCCACATTCTTACCTGAGGAGATGAACCACTCTTTGCCCCTCTTCGCGTAGGGGAACTTTTTGAATATTTCCTTTGGTATTTCCTTTTTGCTTATCTCCCTCTTCCTCTCGCATGCCACACATATTCCATCGTGCATTTCGTCCTCTCCCACGACCCTGCCGCAGACCTCGCAAATCCCAACGTGTTTCTCACAATATGGTTTTCCGCTGAGCTCGGAGAAATAAGTATGATCATCGCATAGCTCAACGTTGCAGATTGAACAGCGATTCACATGCTCCTCACAAAGAGTTTTACCGCAAACGGAACATCGATGCACGTGCTCCGGGCATAGGGGTGCGTGGCACACATCGCAATACTCCACATCTTCCTTAGCAACCGCGATGCCGCACTCTTTGCATCTAATCTCGGGAAGAACCAATTTGCCCCCATAGCCCTCTTCGAGATGCTCTTTGCAGTACCATTTCCCATCTATCTGCGATGCGCAGTTCTCGCACACGTTCTTGCCGCAAATCTCGCAGGTGTGGATATGCTCAGGACATACATTTCCGCCGCAGACCTCGCAAATTCTCGTATGCTTTGGCCCTATTGTCTTTCCGCAAACAACGCAGGAATACGCATGCTCGTCGCAAAGAGGAGCGTTACATACGGAACAATGATTAACATGCTCGGGGCACATCTCATTGGAGCAGAACTCGCACTTGGTGGCATGTTCTTCGCATATGGGTTCGTGGCATGTGGAACAGAAATGCACGTGCTCCTCGCAAAGCGGCTCATGGCACACTTTGCACTCATAAGCGTTAATCATGGGCTTGCCGCACTCTTTGCACTCTTTATAGCAGTTCTCGCAGGCTATGCCATCAACCGTCAGATAGAATTCGTCCGCGTTCCTGCCGCAGCCCTCACACCGCAGATCGTGTTCTCCCGTGAGATTGTCGAATTTCCACACCACCTCTTTTTTAGAGTATTCATTTTCCAATACACTTCTGTGAATTTCCACCGGTGCGTTGATTCTAAGGAGGGATATGGGCTCCACCTTGATTCTCAACTCCGGAAGCGGCATGCTTTTTCTTCTCTCTATTTCTTCCCTTATTCTCTCAGCCTCTTCATTTTTCCCCTCCCTGAGCTTCTCTTCCATCATCCTCTCCAAATGCTCAATTACATTTTTTCTCTCTTCTTCCACTTTTTTCTGAAATTCCCTCTCTCGAATTTCTCCCTTTTTCTTTATCTCATCCATTATCTCATCCGGAATTTTGAAATCGTTCTCTCCGGGCACTTCTTCGAAATCCCCTCCTTTAAGGATTTCTGGATTGAGCCGACCGTTTTTCCATAGTGCCTCAACAATTTCGGTTTTGGAATCCAAACCTATGTATGTGATTTTCAGGGCGAAAGAGTACAGCACCTGTTCCTCCTCGTAAACATCGTCCACGAGCTTGCAATTTTTGAACTCCGGCTTCTTTCTTTTCATTTTCACGGATGCGAAAGAGTCCAAATCACGCACCTCCGTAAACCACATTGAGCTGGAACTGCGAGAACAGGGCATCGTTTATACGCTCCGACGCCTCGTACTTGCTCCGCAGCCTGCTCATCTCCTCTCCCAATTCTTCGAATCCATGCTTTATGTCCTCGTGCGATGTGGCCCTCATAATTATATCCGCTATGATGCTCTCGAAATTCCGCTCCAGAGAGCCTAAAATAGCGTCGAC
>JALWEL010000051.1 GCA_027014065.1 DHVE2 group archaeon | reverse complement strand
CATTTCAAAGAAGAAGACTATGCGTATCAAAAATTGAAGGAGATCGTTGCCAAAGAAGGAAGAAGGCCGGTATATCGTGTGGAGCTTCTGAACGAAAGCATTTTCAGGGAAGAGTGGGAAAATCTTACCAACGAGACCAGGCACTGGGAGATTCTCCACTGGCTCCATGATTTGGAAAACACGAGGCTTCACGATGCGGGGTATTCCAATCCCTACAAGCTTAATTGGTACGATCAGAAGGAAATAAGGTCCATAGAGTGGTTGGTTTACAAGCTCTCTGAGGATTTAACCAATTGGAAACTTGGATTTGAAATTGTAATGGGGATAAAGAGTATCGACGATGCGAGAATAGGTCCATTTCTGGCGGTATATCCAACCAAAGATGCCAGATTGAAAGATTGGTCTTCTGTGCGGGCAAGCGGTCCCACAGCGACCGTCACTTTCCAGCTTGTGCACTGGTATAGTGGAACCAGCGACTGTCATGGGGATAATGATGGATACGTGAAAATAACTGTGGGTGGTTTTACATATGTCTCAGGAGAGAGAGAGGATGATGATTCATGGAATGCAAAGATTATATTTACCAATAGCAATAATACTGGTTCAACTGCCTATATTCGTATAGAAAACTGGGAAGATGATTCCGGATTGTGCGGGAGTGATGATGATTATGGCAGCGCAACCATGACTTATTATATCTCTTCGAAAACATGGAGTGGGGCCACTTCATTACCATATGTGCACACCTCCGGTGGCGATGGAAGCGCTGATGACTGGTTTGTGATAGAGAGCAGCGATGATGATGAAGCAAAACTAGGAGTCTACACATCCAACGGAGACAATGATCCAATGTATGGTGGTCTATGTTTAAATGACCCTTGGGATACGCCTACCATAGTGACGTACTACGGAGGGGCACATTATTGGGGATATGGGTATTACGTTAGCAGCTACTACGCTTTTTATGTGCCCTCAGGAAAAACTATATCGGTGCATCTTCAACCATCATCTTACAACTATGATTTGTATCTGTATGATCCATCTGGCAATCAAAAGGCGACATCTACTAATGGGGGCACCTCTGAGGATGACATAACCTTCACTGCGGATTCTTCTGGATATTGGATAATAAATATCTATGCCTCGGGAGGATATGCAGATTATTTCCAGTTCTGGTTCACCTCAGGGCCGGATGATAAGAATTTTGTGGATATCTCCCCTACAACGGGAAATGGGGACACTGGGTATCTCATACAATCTTACGGCGGAGTTACGTACTACGACAGCAGCGATGACTGGAAATTCTACGTCCCATCATCATGGGTTTCGGGAAAAGGTGTGCTCTATTTCTGGATGAAGCCCAATCCCAACGCTGATTTTAATTTGCAACTGTATGACCCAGCTGGAAATTTGAAGAATTCTTCTGCCAAAGGGGGTGCGGGTCAAGCTGAATACGTTATTTATGAGCTTCAGAGCAGTGATTCCGCGGGCTATTGGTATGCTAGAATCCTTCCGGCATCATCTTCGGACTATGGGAACTATACCATATTTTTCTGGGCAGGATACGTGGTGGATTTCTATGCTCAAACGGATAATTCTGGAGCACATACGCCCATGCACGCAGATAACGGGGTAAAAGTCACTTACTCATGTTTAGGTGACCAATACGAGGTGTATCCCAACGACGATTATTATTGGGAGGTTTATGCAGACAGGGATTCTTCGTACTCATACGCTTCCGAATCTAATCTCTCCAACGATGCGAATGGGCACAGATGGATATCTCAAAATCCGCCGAGTGGAACGATAAACGCGGGTGGAAGTATTGTTGGTCATTACTATGAGCAATTTTACCTAACGATTCACACAGCATATGACACTGGCTATTCATCAGGCAAGTACTTCGGCACCGATAAAAGTTACAGTAATCCCGGCTCGGGGTGGTACGATGCGGGCTGCACTGTGACGATTCGCGTAGATTCGCCTGTTAGCTCTGGAGGGTATCAATACGCATTCGTCTCATGGAGTGGAAGCGGCACGGGAAGTTATACAGGTACAGCAAATCCCGCCAGCTTCACAATTCAAGATGTGACTACAGAGACCGCCAACTGGCAGCAGGTGCCAGAGTTCTCCGATTACATTTTCTTCGTCCCGCTTCTATTTGCGTTGATATTGATCGCAAATAGGAGGAGAAGATGACGATTTTCGTCTCATTTTTCTCGGTAATGAAAAGTTAATATCCCTAATTGCAATCTCCAAGTGGTGAATAAAATGATAGAAAACACACCCAAATTATTCATTCCGGGACCCACAGAAGTGGACGATAGAGTTCGGCTCGCAATGGCTCAAAGGGTGATAGGACACAGAACCTCGGAGATGACCGACCTTTACGGAGGAATCGTGGAGAAATTGCAAAAGTTCTTCGGAACTAAGCACTACGCCATGGTTTTCACATCCAGCGGCTCTGGAGTGATGGAAGGAACGATAAGGAATCTCGCAGAGAAGTATGTGCTTCACGGCGCATGCGGAGCGTTCAGCAAGCGCTGGTACGAGATGAGCCTCGCTAATGGCAAAGAAGCGGACTTAGTGTGGGCAGACTGGGGTAAAGCAGTCAAGCCGGAGATGATATCAGAAGCGATTGAGAAGAAAAAATATGAACTCTTAGCGCAGATTCACAACGAGACTTCAACGGGAGTGAGAAATCCCACAGACGAGATTGCGAAGATTGCCCATGAAAATGATGTTCTCATCGCAATAGATTCCGTCTCCTCGCTGGGAGGAGATATGATTAACATTGATAATTACGATGTTGTTATCGCATCTTCTCAAAAGGCCCTCGCACTGCCTCCCGGCCTCGCAGTCGCTTTCGTCAGCGAGGAAGCAATGGAGAGAAGTAAAAATATGAAAAACAAAGGTTATTATTTCGATTTCGTTCGCATGCTGAAGAGGTTCGAGAAGAGCAAGCAGCATCCCACAACCCCCGCAGTCTCTCTACTCTACGCCATGGACGCACAACTGGACCTCATGCTCAAAGAGGGAATGCAAGCGAGGTACGAGAGGCATTTGAAGATGAGGAGTATTGTGCACAACTGGGTAAAAAAGAGAGGATTCGAGCTCTTCGCGGAGAAAGGATATGAAAGCGTTACGGTAACCACCGTGAAAAACACGCATGGGATATCAGTAAAAGAACTAAACGATGAGCTTATGAAGAGGGGAATGATGCTCTCCAACGGCTATGGCGAATTGAAGGAGAAAACCTTCAGGATTGCGCACATGGGGCAGGTTCAGCCCGGAGACATAATGGCCCTTCTGGACTCAGTGGACGAAATTTTAGAAGAGAAAGGGGTGTACTGAGATGAAGGTGGGAATCTGCGACGCCATCGCCGAGGAAGGAGTGAAAATACTCAAAGAGAATGGTTTAGAGGTCGTTGACCTAACCCCCGTTCCAAAGGAAGAACTCTCGAAGCATGTGAGAGATTTAGATGCAATAATAATCAGAAGTGCCACGAAGGTGAGAAAAGAAATAATTGATGCGGCGAAAAATTTGAAGGTTATAGGTAGAGCCGGCGTTGGATTAGACAATGTGGATGTGGTGTACGCGAAGAGCAAGGGCATAAAAGTGATAAACACGCCGGGTGCTACGAGCATAAGCGTTGCTGAGCTTACGATTGGGTTAATTTTGGCGGTGATGCGTAAAATAGCTTATGCGGATCGAGAGATGCGCACCGGTGCGTGGCCTAAGAAGAAGTGCAAGGGAATCGAAATGTACGGGAAAACACTTGGAATAATTGGGATTGGCAGGATAGGCAGAGAAGTTGCGAAGAGAGCGAAGGCCTTCGGAATGAAAGTAATATACTATGATGTGTTCAAACTCACGGAGGAGCAAGCGAAGGAGTTAGGAGTGGAGTATAGAGAGTTAGATACCCTTATCAGAGAGTCGGATGTTGTTTCCCTCCATGTTCCTCTGTTACCTGAGACGAAGCATCTAATAAACAAAGAGAGAATAGAGAAGATGAAAGACGGCGCAATATTGGTAAATGCTGCTCGTGGTGGAATAGTGGACGAAGAAGCGCTATATGATGCACTTAAATCCGGCAAGTTATACGGGGCAGCGTTGGACGTGTACGAGAGCGAACCGGTGAAGGAGAGCAAGTTATTCGAGCTGGATAATATAGTACTCACGCCGCACATCGGAGCTCAAGCGAAGGAAGGGCAAACAAGGGCTGGAGTAGAAATAGCACAAAAAATAGTGGAAGAGCTAAACTCTTAAATATTATCTCATCTCTCCTTTTTTAATGAGAGTGGAGCTTCTCAAGAATGTCAAAGAGAGATACATTTCGATTCTTCAGGGGATTGTTGCATACGAAAATAAATACGGGAAAACCAACTATTATTCGAAGTTGAGTGATAACGGAATCGCATGGCGGTTGGAAGATTTGCCAATATCCGTTTCTTCACAAGAGATAAATTTTCTCATTAAAAAAGGAATTGTGAAAAAAATAAGGAAGGGAGTATACCACATAGATGTGAAAATAAAAGATAAGCTGGAGGAGGAGTTGAAGTTAATAGACGTTGGGGTTCAATCTGAAATAAACGTGGAAAAATCTCTGCATTATGTGATTCGAAGCGGGGAAGATGCAAGAGCAGTGTTGAATATTCTTAAGTTTCAGCAGTGATGGGTATAAATGTACTA
>JALWEL010000050.1 GCA_027014065.1 DHVE2 group archaeon | reverse complement strand
TCCAGAATGGTGCCGATGTCCGAACCGATGTCTCTCTGGAATTTCACAATTTCCAGATAATTAACTTCCACATCTCCGTAAACATGCTGCTGGAACGTGCCGCTGTCCGTCATTATGAGTCCGGGGAAATCGAGCATTGAGTGCAAACCCTCTTTCAGAGCTTTTTCCCTCAGTTTCCTATTTTTCCAGATGATGTATGAGTTGGTTATTATTGCCTGAACTCCGAATCTTTCCCTCATCTCCGCGGGAGAAATAACAATAAGGTTCGGATTAACCACGGGCATGAGCGCAGGAGTCTCCACGCCTTTGAACTTGCAAATTCTCGCCAGGCCGTCTCTCGATCTGAGTTCCATGAGGCAGCATGTGCATGGCATATTTAAGCGTAAGTTATCCTTTCTTTGAGAGTCTGCATACCCCAGCAAGCGGGGAAAAGTATTAAATCATGGATTTCTATATTGTTTTATGCTCTTTCACGCTGTGCCCGGACTTGAGAAAATATTTATAAAGGACGTGGACAAACCAAAAGTGATCTTGATCGTTGGCCCCCCCGGCTCAATGAAGACGACCTTCGCTTACACGGTCATGACGAATTATCTCAGCAAAGCCGGAGAATTCGGCCTCTACACCACTTTGGAGGAATCTGTGGATAGCCACCTCGCAAACATGGAGAGTCTGGGTATCAAACTCACGAGGAACATGCAGGTCTCGGATATAAGCGATCTTAGAGAGATGGATTTACTTCTCGAGGAGCAGGAGATGGTTGATTATCTCTCCCTCATCGAGAAGATGCTTATGCACTTCACCGAGGAGATGAAGGACAAGTTCTCGTTCTTCACGCTTGACTCTCTGGGTGCGCTTTACTCCTTGATGCCCGATACCACAAACATACGGGAAAAGATGTTCTACTTTATGCGAATGCTTAGGGGTTACAATCTCTATTCATTCATCATCATGGAAGAGCAATTAGGCGGGGGGATATCTTATGTGGGCAACGAGGGATTTCTGGTTGACGGGATAATCCATCTTGGCGTGGACCGCTCTCGCGGGAGACTCGTGCGTTATTTGCAAGTCGAGAAGATGCGCACCTCGGAGCACAGCATGGAGAAGTTCGCCTTTGAGTTCAAAAATGGGCAGCTTAATATTTTAGGGCCAATTTTTGAATAGTTAGATGTCGAAGAGAACCTTAGCGTACCCCTCTTTTAAATTTATTTCCAACTCGTGATAGGTGACTGCCTTTATCTCCACCTTTATTTTATGCTTTTCTTTGTTGAGAGGCTCACCCAGCGCCACTCCCGAAAGTAAGTAGCCGTCATCTTTCTCGTGAATTATAACGTTGAAATCGCACATAACGAAAAACTCTACGCTGTACACGTACAGCAATTCGGATAGGTAATCAACGAGCAAGTCGTCGAGGGTTGGAGATTCCACCTTAACTTTGTATTTCCCTACAGGATAAACATCCTTCAAATCAACCATGGTATCGAACATTCCGTAGGCGGCATTTTCAAAAATCTCCTCCACTCTTTTTCCGTAGGCGATTATACCGATGTCCGCGGTGTGATCCATGACCTCGTACTTTTTTTCCATTTCCGGCATGCGAGATAATCACATTGCCCGTTTTAAAGTTTTTGTTTTTAAACGAAAATAATATATGAAACAAGCAAATACCCCAGTATGTCCTGGAGAAAGATAAGGCCGTTCATACTTCCAATAAGCATTATTTTATTCGGTGCGGGGCTATATTGGAGCATAACCAGTGGTTACTGGGTGCTCCAGCGCTCGGAATTCATAGAGAAGAACGATACCTTTGAGTACCTCACCGCATGGGCGGGGGCGTGGAACTGGTGGTTCTTAACATTGGGGTTAATACTTCTATTCGTAGGTGGATGGTACTCATTCGACACTATCCGAAAAAAGAGGGAGTTTGAGGAGTACATTAATTCAGACAGCAAAAAGAAGTTTGTGCAGAATCTCAGAGATTTGGAGGAAATCGCATACAAGCTGGGGCCCGTGTACGAGGAGAGGCTGGAAGAGAAGAAGCGAGAATGGAAGGTAAAGCACTAATTCTTCCGGTGATATTTTTAATCGTTTTTCTTTCGATTCCCCATGTCAAAGGAGATTCTCCCGCAAAAGTACAGATTCTGCTCTACGAAATTTCCCCTTATTCATATTCTGGAGAGAACATGGATTACGTGTGCGTAATCAACCCTTCGGACCATGCGGTGAATTTGAGCGGTTATTTTCTCACAGATTTCGAAGGCTACCTTCAACTCCACGGAATTTTAAAGGGGTATCAAAAGCTCTATGTGGCGCAAAACAAAAGCTCGTTTTTCAGATTTTTCGGATCCTACCCAACTTGGAGCTATGGGGATTTGAAGTACAACGGCACCTTTTCCCTCGCAAACAAGGGCGATGAAATTGCAATAGTGAAAGAAAATCAAGTGGTGGATATGGTTGTTTACGGGAACTCGGATTACTCAGGTGTTGGTTGGCATGGAAAACCGGTTAACGTGTCCCAGGGGCATGTGCTCAGGAGAATCAACCTCGAAGACACGAATTCATCGGTGGACTGGAGCAATTATCATCGTATCGGTCAGAGCGATTTTGGGGAAATTCGAGAGAATAGCGAAGTTGAGCTTTTCACCTATCCCGACGATTATGGGGAGTTGTTTAGATTCGTTCGTGCATTCAAAATTCATCGTTCGTGATTCTTCTTCCCTTCTCATATCCACCGAAAATCCTGACGAATCTTCTATCTCCCCCTGCGGGAACCGCGGATTTGGGGTGATACTAAGAAATAAGGAGCTGGCGGAATATGCCCTTAAAGTATTTCGAGACGACACGAAGAATGTGCAGGACATAGAGAAATATACTGGCTGGTTCAAGGTGAGTTCCGAGATAAGGAAGAAAATAGAAGTACGGAGCAGAGAATTCGAGCCGGTAAATTTCTCCTCCGATGTGTCTCTGATTTTAGCACCGGACTATTCCCTGCAGAAATTCAATTCCTTTGTTGAATCTCAAAGTAGAATGGACGTGGAAGCCCTTTACATCAAAGATTACGCTCTGAATGAGGTGTATCCCAAATCAGGCAGAATTTTAGTTCAGTATCCCGTGGAAGGCTATGGAATGAAAGAATTCCAAGGAGATAAAGAGATGGTGAATATCCTCCACGGAAAATTGATCATCGGAGACTCTGCGGTGTTGGTGGGGAGCATGAACTTCTGCTATTCGTCCATGACTAAAAACAGGGAATTATCCGTGGTTTTGTATTCCAAGAAGGCGGTGGGTTATTTCAGAAAGGTATTCGAGAGGGACTGGGACCCGAAACCTAAGTTGCTGGCGCTGATGAAAATTAATATTGGCAAGGAACTGGAAATTGATATGAGGAACAGCACGGGAGATATACGGGAGTACATGCTTTATTTGGACGGAAAGCGGATTTACGAGGGAACGAGAGGATACGTAAAGGTTGATGCTGCCGGGGGAAATCACATAATAAAAGGGGTAATCGTGGGAAAGAATGGGAGCATTGATGAGGTAACCACCATAGTCCATGTTGAGACTAAATCTTCGAATCTGGATATTCGTATCATTTTATTCTCGGTAATTTTTGCAGTGTTCCTTTACAAAGTTTGGAAGGACCATGGATGAGTCGTATATCTCCGAGTTGTAGTATTTCGTCTCAAAACTCTTTTTTCTCCTTTCTTTTATTTCCATGTCGCTTGCGATCACAAATGACCACATGCCCGATGGATAGGTGGGGATATACGCCAGGTATATTTTCACATTTTTGAACACTTTGGAGAGAAGGGCATACGCTTTGCATGTCTCTTCTGGATGGTAAAAAGGTGTGCCGCTCTGCTGCGCCACAACCCCGTTTGGACTCAGCGCATTTTTTATTCTTTTATAAAATTCCTCTTCAAATAGCCCGGTTGCCGGGCCCACGGGGTCCGTGGAGTCGACTATTATCACATCAAACCCAGAATTTTTCTTCACGAATTCTATTCCGTCTTCCACATGAAGCGTGACCCTTTTGTCATTGTAAGCCTTAGCTATGTCCGAGAAGTACTTTTTGCTCAACTCCACAACTTTTTCATCTATTTCCACCACATGAATCTCTTTGGGATCGTGCTTCAACGCTTCCCTCGCCGCGCCGCCGTCGCCCCCGCCTATTATTAGGACTCTCTTTGGATCTGGATGGGTGAGCATGGGAACGTGAACAATCATCTCATGGTATATGAACTCATCTCGCTCCGTTGTCTGAACGGTTCCATCAATAACGAGGAGATTGCCGTAATCGTAAGTTTCGAAAACGTGAATGTCCTGATATTTCGAGCGAACATGCTCAAATTCCTTCTTTATTCGAAACCCCAATCGCACGTTGTGGGTATGCATTTCGTCGAACCAGAACTCCATGCTCTGCGGGATGATGCAGCGATATTTAAACCTCTCCACGATTTTAACACTCACTCCCGTCTGCCGGCCCGGAGCCCCATCACAAAGAGAGCTGCGATTATTATCATAAAAGCAAAATCCCCGCGGGGGAGCTCTGGCACTGGCTCCGGCGGGGTCTCGGTGAACATGTCTATCAAGACATCCCAAATCCCGTTGTCCTCAGAGCCGAGGGACCAAATTCCAGTTCCCCCGAGCCCTGTGTTCAAGACGAATTTCCACTTCATCGCGAGGGATTGGGAGTCGTCGTACCAAATCTGG